>DASVVI010000355.1:0-5223 GCA_036386635.1 Longimicrobium sp. | reverse complement strand
TCAATCTCATTCAGGCGTTCGTCCTTCGCCTCTTTCGTCAACTCGCGCTGCTGCACAAACCACCTACGCGTAAATCGTTTCTGGCCTCCTTAACTTGTTGGTAAATCTACACCTTGGCCGAATTAGTTGGAACAGATGACCTGCGTGTCTGCCCACCGCCCGCCGCGCCTCGGTCCGCGCTTCTCGGCACCCAAACCCGTAGGGGCGGCCCCATGTGGCCGCCCGTGCCCGCCGGCGCGCCGCCGCCCGGCCCGCGCACCCGTGCCGATTATCACGCCGTTTGACGCTCCGCGCCTGCCCGCCTACCTTGTCGCGCTCGCCCGCGACGACCCCCGAAAAACCGGTTTCCCCGATGCACATCATCCGCGCGCCGCGCGTTACTCTCATCGCGCGCCAGCAGTTCATCCCGCCGCCGCACATCCGCTGGGAGAGCGACAGCGACGTGCCGGGCGAGGCGCTTGCGGAGTTCGCGGGACGGCTCTGTTACTTAAGCTTCGGGGAAGATTCGGGTTTGGAGGGCGGACACCGCACCATCGCCGGCCGCACGACGAACGAGGCGTACCTGGGGAACATCCTGCAGGTGAAGCACGGGAGCGTTCTGGAGCACGCGGTCTTCACCTTTCTCATCGAAGGGGTGAGCCGCTCGCTGACGCACGAGCTCGTCCGACACAGAGCAGGAATGGCTTATTCTCAGCTGAGTCAGAGGTATGTAGATGAATCCGACATCGCGTTCGTGATCCCGCCGGAGATCGACGAGGGGACGGAGGCGTACCGCGCGTGGGAGCAGGCGTGCGAGGGTTCGCTGCAGGCATACCGCCGGCTGCTGGACGAGATGACGGAGCTGGTGGGAGAGAGCGGGCCCGCGACGATGCGGAAGAAGCGCGCGCGCCAGGCCGCCCGCGCCGTCCTCCCCAACTGCGCGGAGACCAAGCTGGTGATGACGGGGAACGCCCGCGCCTGGCGCCACTTCGTGGAGATGCGCGGCAGCGCCACCGCCGACGTGGAGATCCGCCGCCTCGCCGGCGCCGTGCTCAGCCGCCTGCGCGACGAGGCGCCGCACATCTTCGGCGACATGCACCTCGTGCCGCACAACGACGGCACCGCGACGGTCGAGACGCCCAACAGCAAGGTGTGACGTGGCGGGGGAGCGCTGGGTGGAAATCGAATACCGGCGCCTCCCCGACCGCGAGCAGCGCTTCCGCCAGCGGGTGCTGGAGGATGACGGCGAGTGCGTCGTCACCTTCCTGGAGTCCGCCGAGCTCCCGAAGCCGGTCAGAGCGGGGACGCGGGTGATCCTGGAGCCGGGCGCGCCCGTGGTCTGGTTCACCTTTCGCGGCCTCTGGCACGACGTCGGCCGCTTCCACCTGCGCGACGGCACCTTTACCGGCTTCTACGCCAACGTCCTCACCCCGGTGGAGATGGAGGGGGACCGCTGGCGCACGACGGACCTCTGCCTTGACGTATGGCTGGGCGCGGACGGCGAGGTGCAGGTGCTGGACGAGGACGAGCTGGCCGATGCGGAGCGCCGCGGCTGGGCCAGCGCGGAAACCGCCGCGCGCGCGCGCGCGGAAGCCGCCGGTCTGGTGGAGCGGGCGAGGGAGGGGCGCTGGCCCCCCGCGCTGCTCCGCGAATGGACGCTGGAGCGCGCACGCGCCGCCATCCAACCCACATGAAGGCACCGATGAAACGCAACGACGCACTTCGCCGCGCCCTCGCGGCCGCCATCGCGCTCACCCTGGCGGGGAGCGCCGCGTGCGCCCAGCCGCCGGCTCCATCCGCGGGGGCGCCGGCGGCGCCCGTGCCCGCCGACGTGGACTCGGTGCTCCCGCGCGCCGACCGCGACCGCGCCAAGGGGGTGCAGGGCGCGCCGCTGACGGTGGTGGAGGTCTCCGACTTCCAGTGCCCGTTCTGCCGCCAGTGGACGGAGACCACGTACCGGCAGTTCGACAGCGCGTACGTCCGCACGGGGAAGGTGAGGATGGTCTTCATCAACTACCCGCTCCCCAACCACCCGCGCGCCTATGCCGCCGCCGAGGCCGCGATGTGCGCCGGCGCGCAGGGGAAGTTCTGGGCGATGCACGACCGCCTCTTCGCCACGCAGCGCGAGTGGAGCGGGATGGCCGACGCCGCGCGGCGCTTCGATGCCCTTGCGTCGGAGATCGGCCTCGAGATGGGCGCCTACCGCGACTGCACCGCCAACGACCGCGTGGCGCAGCTCATCATCGGCGACGCTCTGAAGGCGGCGGGCGGCGGGATCAGCGGGACGCCCTCGTTCGTCATCAATGGCACCCGTTTCCTGGGCGGCGCCGTCACGTTCGATCAGATGAAGACCGAGCTCGACGCCGCGCTCGCCAACCCGGCTGCGCCCACGCCGCCGCCCCCGTCCAACTGAAGAACAGTGCACGGAAAAATGGTCTCACGCAAAGGCGCGAAGGCGCAAAGAAAGTGTTTCCGTGTCTTTCCTTCGCGTCTTCGCGCCTTTGCGTGACATTGCTTTTGGTGAATGCACGAACGCCCGCACCTGTCGGACAGGCGCGGGCGTTCGGATATGCGGGGGTGCGGATCAGTGCTCTTCGCCGACGACGTAGGCGGAGACGAGGCGCTGCATGTCGAGGTACATGTGCTGCGTCACGCTTTCCTCTTCGCGGAGCAGGTCGATCAGGCGGTCGTAGCGGCTGAGGACGCTCTGCTGCACGTGCACCGTCTCCGCGTGAAAGGTGCCCTTGTCCGCGAAGACAAGGCGGACGGGTACGGTGGGGCCCGGCGCTTCCGGCATCATGCCTCCAGCGGTTGGATCGAGGCCGCTCACCGGGCCCTCTTCAGGCCCGGGACCGACAGGAGAAAGATCAGGGTGATGAGGATCGCGGAGATCACGCACCACTGGCACCACGCGTGGATCACCGCCGCCTCCAGGTACGTCAGGTAGGCGGAGAAGAGCACCCCCACGCCCGAGATCCCAAAGAGCGCGAGCGCCACCCACCGCGCATCGGCGAAGCGCGGCTGAAGCCCCAGGATGGAGACCACCAGCAGGGTGACGTAGGCGCCCAGCCCCCACACCGACACCGGCTGCCCAAAGAGCACGGACCAGGGCGAGTTCTGCACCGTCTCGCACCCGCCGATGGTGCACTGGATGGGGCCCATCACCCCCCACTTGTACATCGACAGGTAGAGCGCCACGAACAGCCCCAGCAGCGACAGCACGGCGATCCCCATCCGCGCCACCGGCAGGCGCGGAGAGGCGTCGGCGAAGTCGTCGCCGTGCACCTCCGCGCGCGCCGCCTGCGAGGTCGTCACCGTGCCGCCGCGCTGTCGGCCGCGGGTGCGGCAGCCGGAGCAGCGCCGGCCGGAGCAGCGCCGGTGGAGCCGGGAGCGATCTTTTCCAGCTCGGCTGCGAACGCGCTGAAGTCGCGCGGGATGTCCTGCAGGCGCTGCCCGTTCACGAAGATGGTGGGCGTGCCCCCCACCCCGAGCGACTCGCCCAGCTTGACGCTCTCGGAGACTTCCCTGGCGAACCGGTCCGAGCGGATGCACTCCTCGAAGCGGTCCTCGTCCGCCCCCGCGGCTCCGGCGTACCCGACGAAGAGGGGAACGGGGTCTTCCTCGAAAGCCCACTTGCCCTGGTTCTGGAAGAGCGCGTCGTGGTACGCCCAGAACTTCCCCTGCTCGTTGGCGCAGCGGCCGGCCCGCGAGGCGATGAAGCCGTTCGGGTGCATCGCAAGGGGGAAGTCGTAGAAGACGTAGCGGGCGCGCCCCGTGTTCACCAGGCGCTCCTTGATCAGCGGCTCCATGAAGGTGGCCCACCCCTGGCAGCCGGGGCACTGAAAGTCCGCGAACTCCAGGATGGTGAGCGGCGCGTCCGGGCGGCCGATGCTCATCCCCGGGAGGCGCTGGAGCTCGGCCGGGCTCATCTCGACCTTGATGGGCGCGCGGGCAGCTTCGCCGCCCTTGCGCATCTGCGTGAACAGGACCCCGGCGCCGGCTACGACGATGAGGCCCAGGAGCAGGTACAGCGGCGTGAGCGGCGAGCGCTTCTTGGCCGCCGGGGCGGGTCGGGGCACGCTTCTTCCTCCGTGGGATTGTCCGATGATACGATGGGCCGCCGTCGGCGGCGGTCCATGATAACGGATCGGCGCGCGGCAGAGCAAGCCGACGCGCCTTGTAAACCAGGGGCGGAACGCCGGTTCCGGCGCCTCCCTGCAACCTTCAGCGGACCACGATGGACATCCGGCTCGTACGAGGCCGCAACCAGCGGCTCTGGGTTTGGACGATGGGGATCGTCACCGTCGCGCTGCTCGCGTGGGGGTCGGCCTTCGTCCTGGGCGACGCCACCATGAACCCGGGGAAGCAGGTGGGCGCCAAGGCCAACTTCGGCGGCGAGCGCGCCCAGGTGGTCCCCATGCAGAGCGAGGCCTTCGAGTCCGCGCTCCCGCTGGAGGACCGCGAGCTGGGCCGCCGCCTGCGCCTTACCGGCACCGCGGAGAGCCGCACGGTGCGCAACGCCGTGTGGGTGCGCACCCAGAACCCGCGCCGCTGGATCCTGCTGCGCGTGGAGCCGGTGCCGAAAGGGCAGGCGATGCGTCCCCTCTACCCCGGCAGCGGGGTGGACGTGCAGGGTTATCTTCAAAAGATCTCGCGCGCGGAGTTCGACGCGTGGATCGACTCGCTGGACGTGTACCTGCCGCGCCCCACCCCGGGGGTGAAGTTCGGCGACCTGCCGGACAGCGGCTTCGTCCGCATCGACTCGCTCTTCATCCGCGACTACTACATCTCGGTGCGGCCCGAGGGGCTGCCCGGCGGACTGATCGCCGCGCCCGTGAGGCCCACTCCGCGCTCGGGGCGCGCCGCTCCGCGCACCCCGCCGCCGCCCGCGCGCAACCCCGTGCCGGAGAAGAGCGCGCCCGCCGCGCCGGCCACGGGCACCACCACGACGCCCGCGCAGACGACGACGACGCCCGCGCCGGCGCAGGGTCCGCCTCCCCCTGCCGAGTTCCCGCCGGCCGACAGCGGGCGGGCGCCCCCTCCATGAGGTGGACGCCGGACGACCTGGACCGCCTGGAGCGCGCGATCCTGGACCGCACCCGGGTGCAGCTCTACCGGCGGGGCACGGAGCTGATCGTGGTGCCGGAGGACGTGCGCGCCCGCTTCGGCCGCGACATCCTCCGCGCCCGCCGCATCGCCACCGGCGAGTCCGATGAGTTTCCGCTGGACGAGGTGGAGAGCTTC
>DASVVI010000354.1:0-8317 GCA_036386635.1 Longimicrobium sp. | reverse complement strand
GTGAAGTCGGACGACGTGAACGGCCGCTCGCGGGTGTACGAGGCGATCGTCAAGGGCGAGAACCTTCCCGAGCCCGGGCTGCCGGAGTCGTTCAACGTGCTGGTGAAGGAGCTGCAGGCGCTGGGGATTTCGGTGACGCTCGGAAGTTAGGAACGGAAGTCCTGAGTGCTAAGTGCTAAGTGCTAAGTGAACGCGGTTCAGGACTTAGCACTTAGGACTTAGGACTTTGATCCGCAGCCGGCAGCACGACGTATTAACGGCCCGAGCAACCACCGCCCGGGACACTTTCGATAAAGGGGACACCGATGATCGATTTTCCCCGCGCCCGCGAGACACGCTCGCAGGACTTCAACTACATCCAGGTCAAGATCGCGTCCCCGGACGAGATCAGGGGCTGGAGCTTCGGCGAAGTGACCAAGCCGGAGACGATCAACTACCGCTCCTTCAAGCCGGAGCGGGACGGGCTCTTCTGCGAGCGCATCTTCGGTCCGGTCAAGGACTGGGAGTGCCACTGCGGCAAGTTCAAGCGCATCCGCTTCCGCGGCCACGTCTGCGACAAGTGCGGCGTGGAAGTGACGCTCAGCAAGGTGCGGCGCGAGCGGATGGGGCACATCGAGCTGGCCGTGCCCGTGGCGCACATCTGGATGTTCAAGACGCTCCCCTCGCAGATGGGCTACCTGCTGGGGATGACGCTGCGCGACCTGGAAAAGGTGATCTACTACGCTACGTACGTGGTCACCAACGTCGGCGCGCAGGACGTGAAGCACTCGCAGGTGCTGGATGAGGACGAGTTCATCGCCCTCCGCGCCAAGGCCGCCGAAGAGGGCGACGCCGACTTCGCGGCCGACATCGGCGCGGACGCGGTGCGCAACCTCCTGCGCCAGATCGACGTCGACAGCCTGGCCGAGTCGCTGCGCGCGCAGGTGGCCACCGAGACGAGCCAGCACCGCAAGAAGATGGTGCTGAAGCGCCTCAAGGTGATCGACGCCATCCGCGCCTCGGGCGCCACGCCGTCCGAGCGCAACCGGCCGGAGTGGATGATCATGGACGTGATCCCCGTGATCCCGCCCGACCTGCGGCCGCTGGTGCCGCTGGACGGCGGCCGGTTCGCCACGTCCGACCTGAACGACCTGTACCGCCGCGTCATCAACCGGAACAACCGGTTGAAGAAGCTGATGGAAATGCGCGCCCCGGAGGTCATCCTCCGCAACGAGAAGCGCATGCTGCAGGAGGCCGTGGACGCGCTGTTCGACAACGGCCGCCGCAGCAAGGCGATCCGCGGCCGCGGCAAGCGCCCCCTCAAGTCGCTCAGCGACATGCTCAAGGGGAAGCAGGGCCGCTTCCGGCAGAACCTGCTGGGCAAGCGCGTGGACTACTCGGGCCGTTCGGTCATCGTGGTGGGCCCCGAGCTGAAGCTGCACCAGTGCGGCCTGCCGAAGGCGATGGCCGTGGAGCTCTTCAAGCCCTTCATCATCCACGAGCTGGAGAAGCGGGGCGAGGCGGAGACGGTGAAGCGCGCCAAGAAGATCGTGGAGCGCGACGACCCGCGGGTGTACGAGGTGCTCGAGGACATCATTCGCGACCACCCGGTGCTCCTGAACCGCGCCCCCACGCTTCACCGCCTGGGCATCCAGGCGTTCGAGCCGGTACTGGTGGAAGGCAAGGCGATCCGCGTGCACCCGCTGGTGTGCGCCGCCTTCAACGCCGACTTCGACGGCGACCAGATGGCCGTGCACGTTCCGCTGAGCTTCGAGGCCCAGCTGGAGGCGCGCGTGCTGATGCTGTCGTCCAACAACATCCTGCTGCCCTCCAACGGCCGGCCCATCGCCGCGCCGTCGCAGGACATCGTCATCGGGTGCTACTGGCTCACCAAGGACCGCGCCGACTCCCCGCTCTCCTTTGCGGCGGACGCGGAGGAGCGCGCGATTCCGGGTGCCGAGCACGACACCACCCGGCTGGTGCGCCGCTTCGGCAACGTGGCCGAGGTGGAGATGGCGCTGGCGCACAACCTGGTGGAGCTGCACTCGCCGGTCTACTACCTCACCGACCCGCGTCCCGACGCGGAGCTGGACGAGGGCGAGGCGCGCAAGCCCGTGTGGATCGAGACCACGCCGGGCCGCGTGATCTTCAACTCCGTGGTGCCGGGGCCGATGGGCTTCTGGAACAAGACCATGGGGAAGAAGGAGCTGGGCGACGTGATCTTCAGCGCCTACCGCACGGTGGGTCTGGGGCGCACGGTGGTCTTCCTTGACGACCTCAAGGCGTTCGGCTTCCGCTACGCCACCTTTGGCGGCGTGTCGGTGGGGATCGAGGACATGAAGATCCCGGCCGAGAAGGACGAGATCCTTCGCGAGGCGGACGACGACGTGGCGCGCTTCACCCGCGCGTACAACAACGGCGTCATCTCCAACGGCGAGCGCTACAACAAGGTCATCGACACCTGGACGCACGCCAACAACGACGTGGCGGACGCCATGGTGGCGCGCCTGGCCGGCGACCGCGCGGGGTTCAACCCGGTGTTCATGATGATGAACTCCGGCGCCCGCGGATCGCGCGACCAGATGCGGCAGCTGGCCGGGATGCGCGGCCTGATGGCCAAGCCCCAGAAGAAGCTCACCGGCGGCATCGGCGAGATCATCGAGAGCCCCATCAAGTCGAACTTCCGGGAAGGGCTCACCGTGCTGGAGTACTTCATCTCCACGCACGGCGCGCGAAAGGGCCTGGCCGACACGGCGCTCAAGACGGCCGACGCCGGCTACCTGACCCGCCGCCTGGTGGACGTGGCGCAGGACGTCACGATCAGCGAGGAGGACTGCGGTACGGTGCTGGGCCTGGAAGTGTCCGCGCTCAAGGAGGGCGAGGACGTGGTGGAGCCGCTCAAGGACCGCATCGTGGGCTTCGTGGCCGCCGACGACGTGGTGGACCCGATCGACAACGAGCAGCTCGTGGAGGCCGGCGAGCTGATCACCGAGGAGGTGGCGGACAACATCGAGGACGCGGGGATCCAGTCGGTCAAGATCCGCAACGTCCTCACCTGCGACAGCCGCCGGGGGCTGTGCCGCCAGTGCTACGGGCGCAACCTGGCGACGATGGGGATGGTGGACCTGGGCGAGGCGGTCGGCATCCTGGCCGCGCAGTCCATCGGCGAGCCCGGCACGCAGCTTACGCTACGTACCTTCCACATCGGCGGCACGGCGGCCCGCATCGCGGCCACCACGCAGCGCAAGAGCAAGGTGGAGGGGATCGCCCAGTTCGACCGCATCACCGCGGTCGCGACGCCGCAGGGCGACCGCATCGTCACCTCGCGCGAAGGCGAGATCATCATGCGCACGCCGGAAGGCACCGTGCGCAGCCGCCTGGCGGTGCCGTACGGCTCCACCATCAGCGTGAGCGACGGCGACCAGATCGCCATCGGCGACCTGCTGTTCGCGTGGGACCCGTACAGCGAGCCGATCGTGGCCGACTTCGGCGGCACGGTGCGCTTCATCGACATCAGCGATGAAGAGACCGTCCGCGAGGAGCTGGACGAGTCGACCGGCCGCCGGCAACTCGTCATCATCGAGGACCGGAGCAAGAAACTCCACCCGATGATCGAGATCGTGGACGAGAGCGGCGTGAAGCTGCGCGAGTTCATCGTCCCGGTGGGCGCGCAGCTCACGGTGCGCGACGGCGAGGTGATCGCCCCGGGCGCCGCGCTGGCCAAGATCGCCCGCGAGGCGTACAAGACCCGCGACATCACCGGCGGCCTGCCGCGCATCGCCGAGCTGTTCGAGGCGCGCAAGCCCAAGGACCCGGCGGTCATCACCGAGGTGGACGGCAACGTGCGCTTCGGCGACATCAAGCGCGGCAAGCGCGAGGTGATCGTGATCCCGGAGACGGGGAACGAGCGGGTGTACGAGGTGCCGGTGGGCAAGCACCTCCGGGTGCACGAGGGCGACTACGTGCGCGCCGGCGACCGCCTCAGCGAGGGTCCGGTGAACCCGCACGACATCCTGCGGATCAAGGGTCCGCGGGCCGTGCAGGAGTACCTGCTCAACGAGGTGCAGGAGGTTTACCGCCTGCAGGGCGTGAAGATCAACGACAAGCACATCGGCGTCATTGTGCGCCAGATGCTGCAAAAGGTGCGGATCACCGAGCCGGGCTCCACGGAGTTCCTGGAGGGCGAGACGGTGGACCGCACGGTGTTCCTGGACGAGAACCAGCGGGTGATGGAGGCGGGAGAGGCTCCGGCCATCTCCGAGCCGCTGCTGCTGGGGATCACCAAGGCGTCGCTGACCACGCAGTCGTTCATCTCGGCGGCCTCTTTCCAGGAGACCACCCGGGTGCTGACCGACGCCGCCATCCGCGGCGCGCGGGACAACCTGCAGGGGCTGAAGGAGAACATCATCATCGGCCACCTGATCCCCGCCGGCACCGGCATCTACCGGTACCAGGAGGTGGAGTTCGGCGCCGAGGACGACGCTCCGGCGACCGCTCCGGCGCCCGCCGAGACGGCGGCGGTTGGCTGAGGGTTGGATGTGATCGGATGACGGAAGCGGCCCCGGGCAGAGATGCCCGGGGCCGTTTTTGTGGCCCCCTCCCCCGCTCGTTCCTCGCGGCAGGGCCCTCACCCCCAGCGTCGCTCCGCGACGCTTCCCCCTCCCCCAAAACCGCCTGGGGGAGGGGGCTTTTTGTTCGGCTCTCCTTCGCCGCCGCGTACAGACCTGGTAGGGGTGCGATTTATCGCGCCCGTGCCCGACGCTTCTCCGCGGCCGCCCGCCGCACCGCCACCGGTAGCGCAGACCTGCGTGTCTGCACACCCTCGGCCCCGCCCCCACGCCCGCTGGTTGCACCGATCCTCGTAGGGGCTGCCCCACGTGGCTGCCCGTGCCGGCCCCGTCTCCGAACCTCGCAACACGCGCCGATCGCGACGCCCCTACCCGTCCGACGCGTACACCTCCACGTCCGCGCCATCCGCCCCGAACGGGATGGTCTGGTCGTACTCAAAACCCATCTTCCGCAAGACCTTTACGGAGTCGCCGTTGCCCGGGGAGACGATGGCGAGAATGCGGGTGAGGCCCAGGGTGCAGCGACCGTAGTCGAGGACGGCGGCGGCGGATTCGAGGGCGTAGCCGCGGCCGCGGAACTCCGGGAGGAAGGCGTAGCCGATGTCCGCGTCGTCGAACTGCTCGCGGCGGAGGAGGCCGCACATCCCCACGGGCTCGCCGGTCTCCTTCAGCGCCACCAGGTACAGGCCGTGCCCGTGCGCCGCGTAGCTCGCGATCGGCCCGCGCTCCAGGTACGCCGCCGCTTCCTCCCCCGTCCGCACCCCGCGGTCACCGATGTTGGCGATGAACGAGGGATCGTTGAGGAGCCGCAGGATGAACGCGGCGTCATCGGCGGTGAAGTGGCGCACCGACAGGCGCTCGGTTTCGAGAATGGTCGTCACGCGGAACTCCGGGGTTCGGCAGGCATAGCTCAACCAATATCACACAGAGACACAGAGGGGCACGGAAAGGAAAGCGAAAAGGGGGTTCTCTCTGGCTTGCCGTTCCCTCTGTGCCCTCTGTGTGATGCTTTCTACCCGTCGTCGCGCCGCGCCTCCAGCGGCGTGACGGGCCCATCGGCGGGCGGGGCGGCTGGGGTCGCTTCGGGACCAACCGCGGGCGCGACGGCGGCGCGCTCGTCTTCGAGGGTGGCGAAGCGGTGCTCCCACTGGCGCATCATGCGCACGAAGGAGTGCGCCACGTCCGGGTCGAACTCGGTGCCGGCGCGCTCCTCAATGTACTCGAGCACCGCGCCGGACGACCACGCCGCCCGGTACGGACGGTGGGTGCGCAGCGCGTCGTACACGTCGCAGACGTGGGCCAGGCGGCTGGCGGAGTGGCAGGTGCGGCAGTAGTGGAGGGCAGGGTAGCCCCCGCCGTCGTGCATCAGGTGGTGCTCGTAGGCCACGATGGCGGCCATGTCCAGGTTCTTTTCCGAGTCCAGGATGATGCGCGCGCCCTCCACCGGGTGGGCGTTGATGATGGCGCGCTCCTCCGGGCTCAACTTCCCCGGCTTGTTCAGGATGTCGCTCGGGATGCGCACCTTGCCGATGTCGTGCAGCAGCCCCGCCACCCCGAACGAGCGGATGTCACCCGCCTGATAGCCCAGGAACTCGGCCATGGCCATCGTGAGTACGGACACGTTCATCGAATGCGTGGTTGTGTACTCGTCGTGGTTGCGCAGGCGCAGCAGCGGGAGGATGATCTGGCTGTCGCCGTGCATCGCCACCGAGAGGGAGCGCACGACGGCCTCCGCCTCGGCCAGCGGCACGGGGCGGTCGTGCTCCACCTCGTCGTGCATCCAGCGGATCGCCTGCACCTCGTCGGCCAGCGAGTAGTCGAGCGCGGCGGTGCGGGTCTCGGGCGCTTCCATCTCCCCGCGGATGCCCACGGAGCCGAAGCGGATGCGCGTGCGGCGAAGCTGGTTGATCTCCGGCGAGTCGGTGGAGCCGACGGTGAGGCGCGCCAGGATCTCCTCCAGCACCCCCTCCAGCTCGTCGCGCGTCACCTCGTCGTCCAGCTCCAGCCGCTGCACGCCCACGGAAACCAGCCGCGCGCTCCACTCCCATCCTCGCATCTCCCGCAGCGGCTCGCTCCCGTGCACCACCTCGTCGCCCAGGAAGGTGAAGATCTGCTTCGTGGAAACGGACTGGAGGTCCGCGAGGCCGGCGTAGGCCACGTCCAGCGCGCGCTCGCGGGCGGGGTGGCCGTCCTGGTACAGCGCCATCGTCGCCAGCGCCTGCGCGAAGCCGGCGAGGAAGCGTGCGGCGTCGCTCATCGCGCCTCCCTGCGCGTCAGCGCGGCGCGGATGACCTCTGGGTCGGTGGAGCGCAGGGCGATCTCCAGGAAGGTGGCGGCGGCTGGATGGTCCGCCCAGCCGGTGGCGAGGGCGGCGAGGGCGGCCTGCATGTGCGGCGTGGGCGGCGCGAGGCGCGGCTTCCGCAGCCAACCGCGTCCGCCATCCACCAGCCGGAGGAGCGTCTGCACGGCCGCGGGCTCGCGGGCGCCGCCGAGCACGCGGATGGCCAGGATGCGCAGCTCGGGGTCCGTCGCGGCATCGTCGGCGCGGCGGCAGACGAGGGGGAGGACGGCGGGCGGGCAATCGCTCCCGCACTCGGCCAGCGCGCTTCGGTTGACCTGCTCGTCCGCATCCACCAGAGCGAGGCTCAGGGCGCGGGCGCGCTCGTCGGGGACGCGGAAGGCGAGCTTGAAGGCTTCGCGGCGCACCCGCGCATCCTCGTGGCGCAGGAAGGGGGCGGGGGAGAACCCGGCCGGCCAGGGCCCCGCATCCTGGAGGATCACCAGCAGGTTGCGGAGGACGAACCAGCGCTCGTCGTCCAGCCGCCGCACCGCTTCCGCCGCCGCGGGCGCGCCCATCCGCCCGAGCCGGTCAAGCGCGGCGCGGCGCACGACGCGCAGCTCGCTCGCCGCCATCTCGTCCATCAGCGGGGCGATGGCGCCGGCGCCCATCCGCTCCACGAGCCAGTCCAGCGCCGCGCTCCCCTCCGGGCCGGCGGCGAGGAGGGCGCGCACGCTTTCAGGCGTGCTGACGAAGTCCCACGCGGCGGCGGCGAAGTGCGAGCCCTCGGGGGCGGTGTCCAGCAGCGCGAGCAGGGCGGGGAGCTCGCCGCCGGTCATCATGCGCGAGAGCGCGGCCCAGGCGGTGGTGCCGGCGGTATCCACCTCCAGCGCCGTCTGCACCATGCGCAGCGGCGCCGGGTCGTTGGGGCCGGGCAGTACGGCGGTCCCCGTGGCGCTGCGCGACAGCCGGTCCAGCGTCTCCGAGTACGCCTCGGGGTTTGGATCGGGGAGCGTCCACCCGCCCACCAGGAGCTGCACCTGCTCGCGCAGCTCCCTCTCCGCCACCATGCGCACGGGCCCGCCCGAGCGTTCGGCGTGCGCCGCCAGCTTGGAAAGGAGCCGGAGGAGGGAGTGCGAGATGGTCTGCTCGCTCGCGCCGGCGGCGGCTTCCACCAGCTTGACCACCGCCTCGGCCGCGAAGCCGTGCGACGCGTTCAGGAGGAAGCGGCGGCGCTGGACGTCGTCGCCACCCATCTCCACCAGGCGGCGGAGCGTGTCGGGGTGGAGGCCGGCGATCATCTGCGAGAGGCGGCGCCGCACCTCGGGGGCGCCGCGCTCGTCGCCGTGCCGCAGCTCGTCCGCCAGCTGGAGGAGGTAGCCGACGATCACCTGGTCGTAGGCTACCGCGTGCGCTTCGCGGTTGATGGCCTCGGCCACCGCGGACGGCTCGGGCGATGCCTCCTCCTCCTCGTCGCTCTCCACCGCCGCCC
>DASVVI010000353.1:0-3450 GCA_036386635.1 Longimicrobium sp. | reverse complement strand
TGCGGCCAGGTTCGCCACCTGCGTGCCGTTGCGGAAGAGGACCGCCGGATCGAGCGTGATGGTGACCTGCGGCGCGGACGACGTCTCCGTCAGCACCAGCGGCGGGTTGAGCGCCACGCGGGTGCGCAGCTCTGCGCGGACGAAGACGCGGAAGGGCTGCGCGGCGCCCAGCGTGCCGTTGGTGCGCGGCTGAAAGGTGCCCGACACCATCATGCTCGCCTTCTGCGGCCAGTTGGGGATCTCGGCGCGGATCTGCTGGAGGAGCGCCGCGGTGCGCGCGGCCTCGCCCGCGTCGTCGTCGCTGTTGGAGTCGTCGTCGTTGTCGTCCAGGTTCTTGACGCGGAACTCCACCTCGTCGTACGTGCCCGGCTTCACCGACCCCGCGTCGACCGTGACCACGCCGTCGAAGGGGAGGTTGATGAAGAGCGGCCCCACGTTGAAGTCGTCGCAGTCGTCGTCGCCGCCGTTGTCCTCGCAGCGGTTGACGTCGTCGTCGCCGCGCAGGCGGAAGCGGGCGACCACTGCGCGCAGGTCGGTGAGGGTGAGGACGCCGTTGTCGCCGTTGAGGACGAGCTGGCCGGCCGCCGCCGAGAGGCTGGCGGAGCCCGCCGGGGCGAGCTGGGCCGAGGCGCCGCTGGTGCGAGCAGTGAAGTTGATGCTCACCTGGTCGCCCGCCGCGGTGCTGCCCGAGGGCGAGTCGCACGCGGTGGCGAGAAGGGCGGCGGCGAGGAGGGTCGGGATCGCGAGTCGGTTGGTCATGGCTGTGTCTCCGTGGTTCGGGCCGGGCCGGGTGCCCGGCGTGTGTCTCTGGCTCCATTCAAAGGCAACGGGGGTACCAGGGAACGCCGTCCAGATGCCAACGGCCGTAAACCCGCGCCGCGCCTGCGCTTCGCCGCGGGGCCGCCGTGCTGGCGCGTGAACGGCCGGCGCGCTATATCGTTCCATATCGCTACACTCCCGCCGCGTGGCGCTACGCGCGGCACCGTCCTCTGCCCGTTCGGCCGTGACCCAGCTCGTCGTCGTCGCACGCTCCGATTCCTTCTCCGCCGTCTGGCCGGAGCTCGCCGCGCTGGCTGCGGCGGAGCTGCGCGTGGTGGCGGACGCCGAGGCGTGCGGTCCGCTGGAGGAGGCCGCGCTGCTGGGCGTGGCCGGGGTGGAGGAAGAAGCCGAGGGAGAGGTGCGCGCCCTGGCCGCGGCCGGATCGCCGGCGCCGCTGGTGATCGGCGCGCGCGCGGACCACCGCCTCGCGGCCACCCTCGTGCGCGCGGGCGCGGGAGATTACTTCGCGCTCCCCGGCGACATCGAGGCGTTGCGCGCGGAGATGAAGGAGCGCGCTCGACGCCGGGAAGGGCGCGCGGCGGGGGCACGGCTGGCCGCACAGGAGCGGACGGCGTTCGACTTCGGCAAGATCGTGGGGAAGAGCCCGCAGATCCGCGCGGCGCTGGACCGGGCGGCGCGCATCATCCCCCGCGACCGCGCCACGGTGCTCATCACCGGCGAGACGGGGACTGGAAAGGAGCTGCTGGCGCAGGCGATCCACTACAACGGGCCGCGGTGCGCCGCTCCTTTCGTGGAGCTGAACTGCGCCGCCCTCCCCGCCGGCCTGCTGGAAACGGAGCTTTTCGGCCACGAGCGGGGCGCCTTCACCGACGCGCGCGCCGCCAAGCCCGGCCTTTTCGAGGCGGCGGACGGCGGCTCGCTCTTCCTGGACGAGATCGGCGAGCTGCCGCTCACGTTGCAGGGGAAGATTCTCAAGGCGCTGGAGGAGAAGGAGGTGCGCCGCGTGGGCGCCGTCCGCGGGCGCACGGTGGACGTGCGCATCATCGCGGCGACGCACGTGGACCTGGCGGCGGCGGTGGCGCGGAAGGAGTTCCGGGAGGACCTGTACTACCGCCTCAACGTCATCCCGCTGCACCTGCCGGCGCTCAGGGAGCGGGGCGAGGACGTGGTACTCATCGCCGAGCACTTCCTGCGCTCGCTGGCGGAAGGGTACGGGATGGACGCGCCCGCCATCGGCCCCGAGCTGAAGCGGGCGCTGATGGCGCACACCTGGCCGGGGAACGTGCGCGAGCTGCGCAACGGCCTGGAGCGCGCGCTCCTGCTGGGCGACGGCGGGCTCGATCCGGCGGACCTCTTCCCCGCCCTTCCCGCCCCCGCACCCGTCTCCAACGGCGCGATCCCATTCCCCGCATCGCTCACCGAGATCGTGCGCGGCGCGGCCGTGGCGATGCTGGAGCGCTTCGACGGGAACAAGAGCGCGGCGGCCGATGCGCTGGGCATCTCGCGCTCGCGACTGTACCGCCTGCTGGAAGGGGAAGATGTAGCGGAATGAGACATCCGTTGCGGCGCGCGACAGCCGCACTCGGCAAAAAGCCAGGCGCCACGCGAGTTTACGCGGGCTCGCGCCTTGCCCTAACCGGCACACGACACACGATCCACGCCCAGATGGGATACCGATAGATGAAACAGAATCGTACGATCGCGCTCGCCGCCCTCGCCGCCGCCCTCCTGCTGGGCGGGTGCGAGCAGGGCGGCACGGACAACCCGCCGGACGTGGTGCCGGACGCCCAGTTCGTCGCCGTCCGCCAGGCCACCAGCGCGCCGACGCTCGCCTCGCGGGAGGCCACCTTCTGGGCCAAGGCGGGCGACAACGCCGAGGTGCGCATCCCGTACACGAACGGGGAGAACTGCCTGGAGTTCAAGATCCCGGGCAACGGGCTCCTGCGCCGGCCGGACGGCACCGCGTTCCGGCGCGGCGACTCCATCCAGGTCACCATCCGCGTGCTGGACCCCAGCACCTTCAAGTTCGAGTTCCAGCCGAGCGGGCTTCGCTTCGACCCGGACCACCCGGCGGAGCTGCGCATGCGCTACCGGTACGCCGACCCTGACCTGAACGGCGACGGCCGCGTGGACTCGGCCGACGAGCGCTCGCGCCTCGCGATCTGGCGCCAGGAGGCGGACGGGCAGCCGTGGGTGCGGATCGGCACCGTGCGCGACGCGGAGCTGGACGAGGTGCGCGCGGATCTGCAGGGGTTCACGAAGTACGCGATGGCCTCGAACTGAGCCGATCGTGACCACCCCCTCCCCCTCCACCGAGCTGGCGGACGCCCGCGCCCATGCGGCGCGGCGCGACTGGCTGGGGCTGGCGGCCCGCCTTCGCGGCGTGCCGGAGGCGGCGTTCGTGGCGGAGCCCGAGCTGGGCTTCCTCTACGCGGACGCCTGCCGCCGCGTGGGGGACACGGGGACGGCGCTGCGGGTGGCCGCGCAGGTGGAGCCGGAGGCGCGCCGCACGGGAAACCGGCGGCTGGTGTTGGAGGTGGTCAACCTGCTGGGGATGACGCACTTCGAGGCGGGGCGCCTTCCCGACGCCGCGGCGCGCTGGGAGGAGCTGCTCAGCTACTCCACCGACTGGGGCGACGACGACCACGTGGCGCGCGCCGCCAACGGGCT
>DASVVI010000352.1:0-5431 GCA_036386635.1 Longimicrobium sp. | reverse complement strand
ATGCCGCGGCCTTCAAGCGCGTTGTTGGCCCGCTCGCTGAGAGCGCCCAGCCGCCCGCGCGCCGCCGAGGCCGCACCACCGGCCTGGTCGGCCGCGCCGCGCGCCGCACCGCTCACCTTGTCGCGCACACCGCCCTGCGCGCCACCCGAGCCGGCGAAGCCGATCCCGGAGTAGTCGTCGCGCTGGCCGCCGCTATGGAGGCCGCTGTGGACCTCACCCGTGCCGGAGCGGTCGCCCATCGACTTGGAGCCGCTGGAACCCGCGTTGGAGCCGCCCGTGCTCCCGTAGCCGGCGCCGCTCATACCAGGTCCCTGCGAACCTGCTTGATCTCGCTCTGCGCCCATTGCTTGTCCTCCTTGAGAGTGTCGATGGTCCGCGCCGGGGTAAGGCTGTCATGCTTGAGCCGCTTGAGGGCCCCCATGGCCAGCACCCCGCCAATGATCAGGAAGAGCAACCCTACGATCAGCGCGCCGGCCCAGTATTCGTTCAGCGCGTCGCCGATGACGAGCACCAGGAAGAGGATCAGCACCAGCAGCCCCAGCAGCGCCACCCCGCCTCCGACGGCCACCATGGTGGCGTCTCGCGCGGCGGCCTTGAGGTTCTGGGTCATCTCCGCCTTCGCCAGCGCCATCTCCTGGCGGACCAGCGTGGCGCTGTCCTGGGCGAGCTGCCGGAACAACTCCCCCAACCCCGGCTCGTCGTCCGCCCGTCCGGGAGCGCCGCCAGCCCCGGTGGCGGTGGTGCGCGTCACGTTGATTTCGTCCGCCATGTCCGCCTCCTCAGCGAAGGACCTTGCCGACCACGAACCCGGCGACGCATGCCGCCACCAGGGTCGACACCGGCCGCGTCGCGACGATGCGGCCCAGGTCGCGCTCGAGGGTCTCGACGTCGTTGTCGCGGAAGAAGCGGGCGAGCGCCTCGATGGTGTCCGCCGCGCTGTGCCCCAGCGTCCCCGCGCGCGCGCCCACGCCGCGGTTAGGAACGCGATCGGCCATGCTGTCAATCTGCTCCGCCACCTGCTCCAGCCGGTCGGCCGCCTGGTCGAGCATCTCGTCCGCGCGGTCCTGCACCTGGCTCAGCGTATCCTTGAGCCCACCGCCCTCGCCGCCTTCACCCCCGCCGCTGAGGCGATTAGCCGTGGCGGTACCGCCGCCCGTGGAGCCGCCCGTCGCACCACCGCCCGTGGAGCCACCGGTGGAGCCACCGGTTCCGCCTGAGCCCGTGCCGCCACCAATCGACCCGCCGCTGCCGCCGGTCGACCCGCCGGTGCTGCTCGAGCCCGAGCCGCCCGTGGACCCACCAGTGCCCGTGGAGCCGCCCGAGGACCCGCCGGTGCTGCCCGCGCCCGTCGAGCCGTACCCGGTGCCGCTCCCGGTCCCGCCCGTGGAACCGGGGCCGCTGCCGGAGCCGCCCGTGCTGCCCGAGGAGCTCCCCGCGCCGGAGGAGCCGCCCGTCGATCCGCCCCCCGTCGACCCGGTGCTCCCCAGACCACCCGCGCCGCCCGCGCCGCCGGTCCCGCCAGCGCCGTAGTTGTTCTGGTCCGCCATGCAAGCCTCCGCTGAATCTGGTATTCCCTGCCGTGGGCCGGGGCGGGGGTGCAACACATGTGCCATGTAGCGGGAGGGCGGTGAGCGCTTAACGGAGAACGGTTTAGCGGGTGCCATCCGGTGTCGCTCGGCTGGGCTTCTTCAGCAATGTTCCACGTGGAACAGCACTGCACCTGCACGGTACAGAGTGCCTCGACGGCGACCCGCCTCGGCGCAAACACGCTCCCCTTCCCCGCTCCCATTGCAGATGTACGACGTGATCGTAGTCGGTGGTGGGCACGCCGGGGTCGAAGCGGCTTCGGCCGCGGCGCGGATCGGTGCGCGCACGCTCATGGTGACGGCCAACCTGGAAGCCATCGGCCAGATGAGCTGCAACCCCGCGATCGGCGGTGTCGCAAAGGGGACCGTCGTGCGCGAGGTGGATGCACTCGGCGGGGTGATGGGGATGGCGACGGACCGTGCCCGCATCCAGTTCCGGATGCTGAACCGCTCCAAGGGCCCGGCGGTATGGGCGCCGCGCATGCAGTGCGATCGCGGCCTGTATCCTCGTGCCGCCCGCGCCCTGCTTGAGCGCCACGAACGCCTGGAGTTCTTCCAGGGGATGGTCGGCTCGCTCCTCCTCGAAGGCGGCCGTGTCGCGGGGGTGAAGACGGAGAACGGCTTCGAGTTCCGCGCGCGCTCCGTCGTCCTGACTGCGGGCACCTTTCTGCGCGGGCGGATTCACGTGGGACGGGCGGAGGGCGTTCCGGCCGGACGCGCCGGTGACCCGCCCTCGATTCGACTCGCCGAGCAGATGGAAGCGCTTGGACTGGAGGTGGCGCGCTTCAAGACGGGAACGCCGCCCCGCATCGATGGGCGTAGCGTCGTCTACTCGCGTGTGGACGAGCAGCCGGGCGAGAGCCCCGACTATCGTCTCTCCGTCTGGGAGCGCGCCCCGCTCCTCCCTCAGCTCCCATGCTGGATAACCTGGACGGGCGCCGAGCTCGCCGACCTCGTGCATGGTCACCTCGGTGAGTCCGCGCTCTACGGGGGCGAGATCTCGGGGCGGGGGCCGCGCTACTGCCCGTCCATCGAAGACAAGATCGTCAAGTTCCCCGACGCGCCGCGCCACCAGATCTTCCTGGAGCCGGAGGGGTTGGATACGTGCGAGATGTACGTCAACGGCCTCTCCACTTCCCTGCCCGCAGACGTGCAGCAGCGGATGCTGCGCAGCATTCCGGGCTTGGAGCAGGTGCGGATGACGAAGGTGGGGTACGCGATCGAGTACGACTATTACCCCCCGCACCAGCTTCACCCCACACTGGAGTCGAAAGCGCTGGAGGGGCTGTTCCTGGCCGGCCAGGTGAACGGGACCACTGGCTACGAGGAAGCCGCGGGCCAGGGCGTAGTCGCCGGCGCGAACGCGGCGTTCGCGGCGCGTGACCAGGAGCCGCTCATCCTGGAGAGGGACCAGGCATTCATCGGCGTGCTGGTGGACGACCTGGTGACCAAGGGGACGGACGAGCCGTATCGCCTCTTCACCTCCCGCGCAGAGTTCCGGCTGACTCTTCGCCAGGACAACGCGCTCCAGCGGCTTGGCCCTATCGCCGCCGCGCGCAGGATGCTGAGCAATGCGCAGCGCAGGGTGATGGAGGAGCGTCAGGAGCTTGCAGATCAAGTGGGCAAGTGGCTCCGCGATACGAACGCCCCTCCCGCCGCCGTGAACCCGCTGCTGGCGGCGGTGGACTCCTCCCCTCTTCGCGAGCCGACTCGGCTCTCCGTCCTGATCCGCCGTCCGAACGTCCGTGGTGAGGCGTTGCTGGATGCCGTCCGCGGAGCGCCGGACGCCGAGCGCACGGTACTGCTGGAGACACTCGCGGCCGTGGAGATGGAGATGAAGTACGACGGCTACCTCGTCAAGGAGCGCGCGCGATCCGCCGCACTGCAGCGCCATGCGGACGTCGCGCTTCCGTTCGACCTCCCATGGATCGAGCTCCACTCGCTCTCCTTCGAGGCGCGCCAGAAGCTCGAGCGTATCCGCCCGGCTACCCTCGCGCAGGCCTCGCGCATCCCCGGCGTCTCGCCGAGTGACCTCCAGAACCTGGTGATTGAGTTGCGTAAGCGCGGGGAGCAGGTGGCGTCAAGGGAGTAAGGCCCGGTGGCGGGCCCGCTTTTGGGCTCCCTTCCCTGCCCTCTTGTTCCCTGCGGGCGTGAGTTGTTCCACGTGGAACACTGCTGCGCATGCGTCGTCCCATCTCCCACCGCGACCGGTGCCGCAGTTGGCGGAACACTGGCGGTCGCTAGACTCACCCCTGGGGGAGTCGTATATTTCCGCCACGGCTCACCCCACCCCTCCCGCGCAGCAGCTGAGAAGGACGCTTGTCTCGTATCATCGCCATCGCGAACCAGAAGGGCGGCGTCGGAAAGACGACCACCGCGATCAACCTGGCTGCCTGCCTGGCGGTCGCGGAGAAGAAAACGCTCGTCATCGACACAGATCCCCAGGGAAACGCCACCAGCGGGCTCGGGATCAACAAGGACTCGCTTCACCATTCCATCTACGACATCCTCTCCGACGATCTCCCGGTCGCGGATGCGGTGGTGAAGAACGTCCACTTTCCTTACCTGGACGTGGTCCCCGCAACGCGCGATCTGGTGGGGGTCGAGGTGGAGCTGGTAAGCCGGCGTGGGCGCGAGGGGGTGCTGCGCAACGCGCTCGCCTCCATCCGCGACAGCTACGAGTACATCGTGATCGACTGCCCGCCCTCGCTGGGCCTGCTGACGCTCAACACGATGGCCGCCGCCGACTCGGTGCTGATCCCCATCCAGTGCGAGTTTTATGCGCTGGAGGGGCTGTCGCAGCTCCTGAACACGATCACCCTTGTGCAGGGTAACCTCAACCCGCGCTTGCAGATAGAGGGGGTGCTGATGACGATGTACGACGGACGCCTGAACCTTTCGCGCCAGGTGGCGGACGAGGCCAAGGAGTACTTCGGCCCCAAGGTGTACCGCACCACCATCCCGCGGAACGTCCGCATCGCCGAGGCACCCTCTTTTGGGAAGCCGATCGTGCTCTACGACGTCCTCTCGGTCGGAGCCAAGAGCTACCTGTCGCTGGCCAACGAGGTAATCGCCCGCAACGGGAGCCGCGCTTCCGACGCGCTGGCCGAGCCTGCCGCCGTGGGGGCACGCTAAGTGTCCGCGGTGAAGAAGGCCCGCCTGGGTAAAGGCCTCAGCGCGCTTCTGGGCGAGTACTCGCAGCCCCAGGGCGAAACCGCGCCCGCGGATGGAATCCGCATGGTCTCGGTGGCGCGCATCGCGCCGAACCCCTTCCAGCCCCGCCGCGAGTTCGCCGAGGCGCAGCTCGCGGAGCTGGAAGCCTCGATCCGCCAGAACGGCCTGTTGCAGGCGCTGGTGGTGCGCCCCGCCCCCGCCGGCGCCCCCGAGGGTGCGGAGTGGGAGCTGGTAGCGGGCGAGCGGCGCTGGCGTGCGGTGCGGCGGCTGGGGTGGGCCGAGGTGCCGGCGATCGTCAAGGAGCCGGACGACCGCGCGATGCTCGTGCTGGCCATCGTCGAAAACGTGCAGCGCGCCGAGCTCTCTCCGCTGGAAGAGGCCGCTGGTTACCAGCAGCTCATCGACGAGTTCGGCTTTACGCAGGCCGAAGTGGCCGAGAGCGTCGGACGCGAGCGCTCCACCGTCGCCAACCTCCTCCGCCTGCTGCAGCTCCCTGCATCCGTGCAGCGGATGGTGAACGAGGGCACCCTCTCCATGGGCCATGCCCGCGCGATCCTGGGGCTGGAGGACGAGCGCGCGATGGCGGAGATGGCCCGTGAGGCCGCGGATGGCTCCCTCTCCGTGCGCGCGGTGGAGGAGCGCGTCCGGCAGCGGCGCGAGGGCGGCGAGCG
>DASVVI010000351.1:0-2510 GCA_036386635.1 Longimicrobium sp. | reverse complement strand
ACTGCGGGGGAGGGGCGTCCCGCGAGCATCTCCGCGCGTTTCGCATCGGGCGCCGCTCCGCCGCCCATCACGCACACCGGCGCTCGGTAGGGGCAGACCTGCGTGTCTGCCCTCCCCTGCCCCGGCCACGACCACCGCTCTCGCACGCGTGGATCGCAGGAACCCTATTCGGCGGTCGGCGTGTTCAGGATCACCATCTTCTGCCACACCTTCGCGGAGAGGCCGGTGGTGAGCGTCTCGACCTCGTCGACGGCGGCGAGGACGACGGGGTCGTCGAAGTTCTGGGCGTAGAGGGCGGCGAGCTTGCTGTTGAGGGCCAGCATCTCCGAGCAGTAATCGAGGTAGCGCGAGAGCTCGTAGCGGGTGAGGGTGCGGCGCGGGGAGGAGGGGGTGTCGCTGCCCACGTTGACCAGGGTGCCCGGGTCCTTGGTAAGCTGGTGCATGTCCACGATGTGCGCCACGGCGCGCAGGTCGCGGATGAAGCGCAGGGCACGGCGGCGCTTGACCCTCGCCTCGGCGCTCGCCAGGAAGTAGACGGCGGCGCCCAGCAGGATCACGTCGTTGATGGCGCTCTCCGTGGTCTGGAGGAGCTCCACGATGCTGAGTCCCCTGGCGGGCGTGTCGATGCGCAGCAGCAGCGGAACGAGCGCCGCCGCCAGGAGCGCGATCGCCGCCCATCCGCCCACGCGCAGCGGCAGGTGCGGGCGCGCCACCCAGCGGAGCTGCTCGCCCGTCGCTTCGGCGATGCGCAGGAGGTCGGTGGAGAGGCGCTCAAGGCCGCTGCCGGGGAAGCGCTCGTGGATGCGCGTGCGCAGGGCGCTCACCGTGGCGATGATCTGCTCGGGGCTGAGCTGGGGGCCTGGATGGCGGCCGGTCGCGATGCGGGGCATAGCGGACATGTCAGCTTCGCAGGCGGGCGGCGAGGCGCTCGGCCGCGCGGGCGCAGACGGCCCACATGGTGAGCGTGGGGTTCACGCCGTGGCACGAGGGGAAGACGGCCGTGCCGAAGACGTGCAGCCCCGGCGTGTCGTGGACCTCGAGGTCGGGATCGACCACCGAGGTGGCGGGGTCGGGCCCCATCCGGCAGCCGCCCAGCTCGTGGCTGCTCACGACGCCGGCGAAGCGGGGCCCGCGCCAGGTGCGTGCGGCGCCCATCGCGCGCAGGATCTTCTCCGCCTCGCCTTCCATGAACTCGGACATGCGGTGCTCGTTGGGCTGCATGTCGTAGGTGATGCGCAGCAGGGGGAGCCCCAGGCCGCTGCGGTCGCGGTGGAGCGGGTCCAGCTCCAGGTAGTTGGCGTGGTACGGCAGCGTGTCCGGCTGCAGGCGCACGGCGGCCACGTGCTGCCACTCGCGCAGGTGGTCACGGTACGGGCGGCCCCACGAGCGCACCTCCGGCGGCAGCGCTTCGCGGCTGATCTGGATGGGGAGGCGCTGATTCTCCACGTTGGGTGCCGCGCCGCCGATGAAGCCGTGCGCCGCCGAGTCGAAGCCCGCGGAGATGTAGTCGTCCAGGCTCCACATCTGCGCGGCGGGGCCGGTGTGGGCGTTGAAGACCACGCCGGGGAAGTGCCCCGAGACATCCGACCACAGCTTGCTCATGACGTGCTTCCCCACCTGCCCCGCGTCGTTCCCCACCCCGTGCGGATGTTGGCTGCTCCCCGACAGGAGCATCAGACGCACGTTCTCGAACGTGTAGCTGCACAGGATGACCGTGCGCGCCTCCTGAACGCGCGCGGTGCCGTTGGCGTCCACGTACTCCACGCCGCTCGCGTGCCCGTCGCCGTCGGTCAGGATGCGGAGGACGCGGCAGTGGGTGCGCAGGTCGAAGTTGCCGGTGGCGAGCGCCTGGGGGACCCAGGTCTGCCCCGGGTGCCAGCGCTCGTCGTTGAAGGGGCCGAAGCCGCCGCTCCACGCGCAGTAGGTGATCGCCGGGTTTCCGTTGTACGGCTCGCTGTTGACGGCCACGGGCGTGGGGTACGGATGCAGCCCCAGCGACTCGGCCCCCTGCCGAAAGAGCTCGCCCATGCGAAAGGGGCGCACCGGCGGCAGTGGATATCCGCCGGAGCGCGGCACGAACGGGTTGGCGCGCGCGTCGCCCGCCACGCCGATGTGCTGCTCCAGCGCCGCGTAGTACGGCTCCAGCTCGTCGTACGACACCGGCCAGTCGGCCAGCGTGTGGCCCTCCGGAAGGAGCCGGTCCGCGCCGGTCTCGCACAGGTGGGAGAGGAAGCGGAAGTGGTGCGGATGGCAGCGGCGGAGCGCGCCGCCCCAGTGGATGACGGAGCCGCCCACGCCGTTCATCATCCGCCCCAGGGTGAAAGTGGCGGGCCGCGTGGGCTCGCCCTCGTTGCGGCGCCAGCGCGGCGTCTCCGCCAGGAACTTGGGGCCCATTCCGCCGCGGCAGTAGTACGAGGAGCCCAGCTCGTCCGGCACGAAGTCGCGGCTGGTGCGCCAGGGGCCGGCCTCCAGCCCCACCACGCGCAGCCCGGCCTTGCAAAGGATGGATG
>DASVVI010000350.1:0-3723 GCA_036386635.1 Longimicrobium sp. | reverse complement strand
AGACGCACCTGGTTGCAGGCGTCCGTCTTGTGCTTGAGCGCCAGCCTCTTCAACTGCGCCCCCGGAAGCACCCGCTTCAGCTCTTCCAGTGGAACCCGGTTCTTCATCTCTTCACCTCCGATACTAACTTTCGACAACTATCGATGAATCGCGCCCCTACGGGATCGCGGCAGGTGCCGACAAATTCGTGAAACGCGCCCCCTCCCCCAGGCAGTTTTGGGGGAGGGGGATGCGTCGCGGAGCGACGCTGGGGGAGAGGGCCCGCGCTACCCTTCTTCTTCCTCTCCCTCCTCCTCTCCTTCCTCCTCCCCCCCACGCCCCGCATCCGCCGCCGTGGCGCGCGGCGGGGGCGGGTTGGACGGCACCGGTGCGATCCGGCGCGCGCGCAGGAGCGTGTTCAGGCGCGGCAGGTCGGTGGCCAGCAGCCGGTCGAGCGCGGCGAGCTGCACGTCGAGGCGGCGGGAAAGCTCCTCGAACACCGTCATCGTAGGGCGCGTGGGGCGGGCCTCGGCGCTCTCGATGACGCCCAGCAGCGCCGCCATCTGGTTGTTGAGGCGGATTGGGTAGTTGAGCGGGTCCTGGTTGCTCTGCAGCCGCGTCTGGTAGAGCGCGTTCTCGATGGCGGAGAGGCGCGCCTTGAGCGAGTCGGCGGCAATGCGGATCGCCGGGTCTCGCGTGCGCGTGAGCCGCTGGTCGATCTGCTCGCGGATGCCGCGGATGCGGATCACGGCGCGGTTGGCGTCGCTAGTGCGGTCGCGCACGCGCAGGGCCAGCGCGGACTGCGCCTCCAGGTCCGCCTGCGTGACGCCGGTGAGGCGCGGGTCGATGCGCACGTTGAACTCCTCCGCGCCCACCGCGCGCCCGTCCACCGTCAGCCGCACGCGGTAGCGCCCCGGCGGCACGCGCGGGCCGCTGGTGCCAGCGGCCCACAGGATCATTCCCGGAAAGTCCACCGCGCCAGGGTGGCGCAGGTCCCAGACGAAGCGGTTCATCCCCGCCCGCGCGGGCGCCTTGGGGTCGGTGCGGCGGCGCGGGGAGTCCTCGTCCTCGTCCTCGCCGCCTGCGGGGGAGCCGCTGCCGCCCGCGCCGCGCACGGTGTCTGCCGGGGTGCCGCTGAAGGAGCGGATGACGGTGCCGCGCGCATCCATGAAGTCCAGCGTCACCCGGCGCGGATTGCGGGGGAGCGAGTAGAAGACGCTCACGCCGGGGTCCGTCGCGCGCACCACGTCGTCCGGGCGGAAGAGGTGCGCCGCGCGGTTAGTGGCGGCGGTTAGCTGCCGAAGGGGGCTGATGTCGTCCAGCACGTAGAAGGAGCGGCCGTGCGTGGCGGCCACCAGGTCGTTGCCGTGCACCGCCAGGTCGCTCACCTGCACGTCCGGCAGCCCCAGGCGGATGGAGCTCCAGTGCGCGCCCTGGTCCCACGAGGCGTACGGACCGTGCTCCGTTCCCGCGTAGAGGAGCCCGGCGCGCGTGGGGTCCTCGCGGATGGCGCGCACGAAGTGGCCGGGGGCGATGCCGCGCGTGATCTGCGTCCAGTTGCGCCCGCCGTCATCCGTGCGGAAGGCGTACGGAGCCGGGTCGTCCATCTGGTAGCGATTGGCGGCCACGTAGGCACGCATGGGGTCGTGCGGCGACGCCTCGATCAGCGAGATCCTCGCGAACTCCGGGAGGCCCCGCGGCGTCACCTTTTGCCACGAGCGCCCGCCGTCGCGCGTCACGCTCACCACGCCGTCGTCCGATCCCACCCAGATCGTCATCGAGTCGCGCGGCGAGGGGGCGACGGTAAAGATGGTGCCGTACGTCTCCACCCCCGTCTGGTCCAGCGTGATGGGCCCGCCGCTGGGCCCCAGCGTGCGCGGGTCGCCGCGGGTGAGGTCGGGGGAGATGCGCGTCCAGCTCTCCCCCTCGTCGGTGGAGCGCCACAGGTGCTGCGATCCGGCGAAGAGGACGTTGGGGTTGCGCGGCGCTAAGACGATGGGGAAGGTCCACTGGAAGCGCTCGCGGATGTCGGAGGCCGAGTAGCCCATCGGGTTCTCGGGCCAGATCTGGATGTTGCGGCGCTGGCCGGTGCGGCGGTCGAAGCGCGTCATCAGCCCGCCGTAGCTGCCCGCGTAGAAGACGTCCGTCTGGTCCGGCCGCGCGGCGATGTAGCCGCTCTCGCCGCCGCCCACGGCGTACCACTCGCGCCCGTTGCCGTTGCTGGGCACGCACGCCGTCGAGTTGTCCTGCTGCGCGCCGCACACGTGGTAGGGGAAGTGGCCCGTGGTGACGACGTGGTACATCTGCGCCGTGGGGTAGTCCTGCTCCGTCCAGCTCTCGCCGCCGTTCACCGACACGTTGCCGCCGCCGTCGTTCCCCTCGATCATGCGCTGCGGGTTCTGCGGATCGATCCACAGGTCGTGGTTGTCTCCGTGCGGCGTGCGGATCGACTTGTAGGTCTTCCCGCCGTCGGTCGACTTCCAGAACGCCACGTTCAGCACGTACACGGTGGCCGTGTCGCGCGGGTCGGCGTAGATGCGCGAGTAGTAGAAGGCGCGCTGCCGCAGCTTGCGCTCGTCGTTGATGCGCGTCCAGGTGGCGCCCGCGTCGTCCGAGCGGAAGACGCCCCCCTCCGCCGCCTCCACGATCGCCCACACCCGGTTGGGGTTGGTGGCGGAGACGGTGACGCCGATCTTCCCCAGGATCCCGCGCGGCATCCCCGGGTTGCGGGTCAGCTCCGTCCACGTGGTGCCGCCGTCCGTCGAGCGAAAGAGCCCGCTCCCCGGCCCGCCGCTGCTGAGCGCCCAAGGCGTGCGCCCCACCTCCCAGGTGGATGCGTACAGCGTGTCCGGCCGGCCGGGCGTGAGGACCAGGTCCACGGCGCCCGCGTTCTCGCTGCGAAAGAGCGTCTTCTGCCACGTCCTTCCGCCGTCGCGCGTGCGAAAGATGCCGCGCTCCTGGTTTGGGCCGTAGGCGTGGCCCAGCGCGGCCACGTACGCGCGGTCGCAGTCGGTGGGGTGCACGCGCACGCGGCCGATCATCTGGGCGTCGCGCAGCCCCGCGTGCGTCCACGTCTTGCCCCCGTCCGCCGAGCGGTACACGCCGTCGCCGGGCATGACGTTGCCGCGCAGCTGCACCTCGCCCATGCCGGCGTACACCACGTCCGGGTTGGACTCGCACACCCCGATGGCGCCCACCGAGGAGCTGCTGAAGGCGCGGTCGGACATGGGGCGCCAGGTGGTGCCGCCGTCCGTCGTCTTCCAGATGCCGCCGCCGGTGGCGCCGAACCAGTACTCCAGCGGCCGGCGCGTGCTCCCCGCCACGGCGATCGACCTTCCGCCGCGGTTGGGGCCGATGTTGCGCCAGCGGAAGCCGGCCAGCGTGGCGCTGTCCGCCGAGGGGGGCGGCGCGGGCCTTACCTGCGCGGCGGCGGGCGCGGCCGCCAGCAGGCCGAGGAGCGCCGCGGCGGCGCGGCGGCGGTTGGTGGTGCGCATGGAGCCGGGGGTGCCGGGGTGGATCGCACGAACACGGGTGTTCCGGCACGATGGCGGCCCGCCCCCGCGCGCGCAAGGCGGCCTCCTTGCGCAAACCTTACATCCAGAGCACCTTGCAGCATCCCCCTCCCCACAAACTGCATGGCTCACGCGGAGACGCGGAGACGCAGAGAGAACCTCTTTGCCTTTCCTTCGCGTCTCCGCGTCTCCGCGTGAGATCGCAGTTTCCGTTGCCCACAACACTGGGCAC
>DASVVI010000349.1:0-2490 GCA_036386635.1 Longimicrobium sp. | reverse complement strand
CCCCGACGAACGCCTCCGTCATCTGGAAACCCTCCGCCGGATCAACTATGGATCCCAAGCTACCGGGCGACTTCAAAGAGTTCTTGAGTTTGCTCAGGTCCCATGGGGTTGACTACCTCCTGATCGGCGGATATGCCGTTGCGTTCTACGGCTATCCGCGTGCGACGGGAGACATGGACATCTGGATCGCGGTGAGCCCCGAAAACGCGGATCGCGTCTTCGAAACCGTTCGGGAGTTCGGCTTCGACACACCCGATCTCGCCCCCAGCCTTTTTTTGCATGAGAAAGGCATGGTCAGGATGGGCTATCCCCCGCTGCGTATCGAGATCCTGACCAACATCTCTGGCGTAACCTTCGAGGAGTGCTTTGCCCGTCGCGTTGACGCTGTGATAGATGGAGTCGAGGTCTCCGTCATCAGCCGAGCGGACCTGAAAACCAACAAGCAGGCGAGTGGCCGATACAAAGACCTGATGGATCTGGAATTCCTATCGTAGCTCGGCACCGCGCCCCTACTACTCACCGCCTA
This sequence comes from Longimicrobium sp., assembly GCA_036386635.1. GTDB lineage: Bacteria > Gemmatimonadota > Gemmatimonadetes > Longimicrobiales > Longimicrobiaceae > Longimicrobium. The sequence goes on along the minus strand of DASVVI010000349.1, from coordinate 1,964 downwards.
AACGGCGATATCACGCCCCGGACACACACTCGATGACTCCTGACGATTCTCTTGCGGTACTCTCCGCCGCCGAAACCGCACGGCGGGTGCGCGCGGGGGAGGTGTCGCCCGTGGAGGTGTTGGAGGCGTGCCTGGCGCGCGTGGAGCGCTTCAACCCCGAGCTCAACGCGGTGGTGACGCTCAATCCGCGGGCACATGAGGAGGCGCAGGCGCTGGAGGCGCGGGTCGCGCGGGGCGAGGACCCGGGGCCGCTGGCGGGCGTGACGGTGGGGATCAAGGACGTCACCGAGGTGGCGGGGGTGCGCACGACGTACGGCTCGCCCCTCTTCGCCGACCACATGCCCGAGCACGACGCGCAGGTGGTGGAGCGGCTGCGCGCCGCCGGGGCCATCATCGTGGGGAAGACGAACACCCCCGAGTTCGCGGCCGGCGGCAACACCTTCAACCCCGTCTTCGGCCGCACGCGGAACCCCTGGAATCCGGAGCGCAGCGCGGGCGGCTCCACCGGTGGGGGCGCCGTGGGGCTGGCGACGGGGATGTTCGCGCTGGCGCAGGGGACGGATTTGGGGGGCTCGCTGCGCATCCCCGCCTCGTTCTGCGGGGTGGTGGGGCTGCGTCCGTCCGTGGGGCTGGTGCCCACGTGGCCGCAGGACTTCATGTGGGACACCATGCAGGTGACCGGCGTGATGGGTCGCGGCGCCGAGGACGTGGCGCTGGGGCTCCAGGCCATCGCCGGCGCCAGCGACCGCGCGCCGCTCGCCCAGCCTGTCGAGGGCCGCGACTTCGCCGCCGCCGTGCGCGGGGCGGATGCGCGCGGGGTGCGCATCGCCTACTGCCGCGACATCGCCGGGATCGGGATCGACGCGGGGGTGGAGCGCGTGTGCCGCGAGGGGGCGCTGTCGCTGCGCGAGGCGGGGGCGGCGGTGGACGAGATCGAGCTGGACCTGTCGTACGGGCGCGATGCGTTCCTGGCGCTGCGCGGCCTCTGGTTCGTCTCGCAGCTCCACCCGCACCTGGACAAGCTGGAGCACTTTGGCCCCAACGTGGCCAACAACGTGCGCGCCGGGCTGGCCACCTCGGTGGAGGCGCTGGGCGCGGCCGAGGGCGCGCGGCGGCGCATCTGGGAGCAGTTCCGGAGCTTCTTCCGCGAGTACGACCTCCTGCTGACTCCCACCATGGCCGTGCCGCCGTTCTCGATCGAGGAGAACTTCCCGCGCACGGTGGGCGGGCGGGAGATGGCGACGTACGTGGACTGGATCGCGCCGACTTTCGTCCTGAGCCTCACCGGGCTCCCCGTTGCGTCGGTGCCGGCGGGGCTGGACGACGAGGGGATGCCGGTGGGGCTGCAGATCGTCGCTCCGCCGCGGGGGGAGGAGCGGGCGCTGGCGGCGGCATCGGTAGTGCAACGGCTCCGTCCGGTCGGGATGCCGCCCCGCTTTCTCACTCCGGAGCCACGATGAACGACGAGGGATCGGATCCGCATTCCATTTTCACCGGCTCGCAGGCGACCGCCAACCTGGTCGGCTGGATCGACGGCGTGCTGATGGAGCTCCGCGAGGGCCGCATCAACCACGCGCGCGCCGCGCTGGAGGGGGAGACCTGGCGCACCGCGCGCGTGGACGGCGGCATCCCGCGCCCGATTCTGGAGCAGGCCCGCGAGAGCCTTTCACAGGCCGCGGAGGCGCTTGCGATGGAGGCGGTGGCGGAGGCGGAGGCGGCGCTGCTGCAGGCGCGGTCGCGGTTCATGCCGGGGGCGTAAGAGAGGGGGCGGACCTCGGCGCATCCGGCGGGCGGCGGTGCCGGGTCGGGCACGGGCGGCCACGTGGGGCCGCCCCTACAAACGTCGGGGTGCGTGTGGGAGGGTTGGCGTGGGGCGGGGGAGGGCAGACACGCAGGTCTGCCCCTACCGGGTGCCGGGTCGAAACGCGGGCGGTGGAGCGGCCCGTAGGGGCGCGATTCATCGC
>DASVVI010000348.1:0-12295 GCA_036386635.1 Longimicrobium sp. | reverse complement strand
ATTCCCCCAGTAGGAGATTGCCCCAAAATGAACCCCATCTCTCGTTCCCTCGGCGCCGTGGCGCTGGTGCTTGCCCTTGCGGCCTGTGACGAAGGACGCACCTCGCCGGTGCAGCAGGACGTGCCGAGCGGACCCGCGCTGAACGTGGCGGCCACCGCGGACGAAGGCGGCGGCCCGAATCGGGACGGCGTGCAGGTGCTGCGCTTCCGCTCCGAAGAGGACCCTTCGGTCACGCCTGACCCGGCGGTGTGCGCGGCGGCGGGCTTCACCTCGAACGTGCGCTTCGGGGCGGTGCTCTACTCCGAAGCCTCCAACGGCCAGGAAGGCCGCATCGTCAACCGCAGCGCGCGCCGCATCGGCACGGCCACGGCGTGCGCGCGGATCACCGACCCGCGCTTTCCGCCCGACCTGCGCCAGGAGTTCTACGTGCGCTTCGACCTCCCCGAGGGGCCGGTCACCGCGCGCGGCGGGTGCACCCTGGTCAGCAACGACGTCCCGACCGCCGGCCTGGTGCTCGCCGGCTGCCACCTGCGCGTGACCGAGGCCCCCTCGTGGTACACGGGCGGCGCCGTCGCCTCGCTTTCGGTGTTCAACCCGCGCAAGCTCCCCGGCTACCTCACCGGCTCGGACTACACGCTCCAGCTCTACACGGGCCCGCGCCAGATCGTCTCGCCCCACGGCGACTGATCCACGCAACGCTCACCAGGACGCCCGCCCCCGTTTCGGCCGGGGCGGGCGTTCGTGCGCGAGGGACAGACCAGGAGGCCAGCCGCTCCCAATCATCTGTTATCCTGAGCGACGCCCTTCTCCGCCCTTGCCTCCGCCCCAGCCTCTGGCGCGGAGCGAAGGATCTACTGCGCGTACCGAGGGGCTGGGCGTGACGTCGCCGATCCCGGCCCACCACCGGCTAGATCCTTCGGTCGCCGCATGAGGATCGGAGCGCGGGAGCAGGCATTGGTGCGGGCGGCTCCCTCAGGATGACATAATCGCGGAACGCACTCACGCACTCACGCACTCACGCACTCACGCACGCACTCACGCACTCACGCACTCACGCACTTCCTCACGCCACCGCCCATCCTATGTGGTGAATCGCGCTCACCTTGCCTGTTCCGGCGCGCGATGCTACAGTGTCCCCTCTCCACCGCCTCCGGCCGACCATTGGGCTGGGGGCGTGCTGCACTCACGACACGAGATGGATGCCGATGGCCACGACGCTGAACCCTTCCTCGGACGCACCCGCGTTCGGGCGCGAAAGCCGGCATGGGCTGGACAACCACGGGATCCGGAATCCCGGCACCGTGTTCTGGAACCTGACCCCCACCGAGCTCGTGGAGCACGCCATCCGCCGGCAGGAGGGGATCCTGGTGGAGGGGGGCCCCTTCAACGCCGTCACCAAGCCGCACACCGGCCGCTCGCCCAACGACAAGTTCGTGGTGCGCGACGAGAACACCGAGGCGGACGTCTGGTGGGGGAAGGTGAACCAGCCCATCTCCCCCGAGCACTACGCCGCGCTGCGCGAGGACGTGCTCGGCCACCTTGAGGGCCAGGACCTCTTCGTGCGCGACATGTGGGCCGGCGCCGACCCGGAGTACCGCCTCGCCGTGCGGGTGATCACCCCCAACGCGTGGCACAACCTCTTCGCCAACAACATGTTCCGCCGTCCGGACGACGCGGAGCTGGACGCGATGGTCCCCGGCTTCACCATCCTGCACGCCCCCGAGTACGAGGCCGATCCGGCGAAGCACGGCACCCGCTCCAGCACCTTCATCCTGGTCAACTTCACCGCGAAAGAGGTGATGATCGGGGGGACGCGCTACGCGGGCGAGCTCAAGAAGTCCATCTTCAGCATCCTCAACTACCTGCTCCCCAAGCAGGGCGTGCTGGCGATGCACTGCTCGGCCAACGTGGGGCCGGACGGCGACACGGCGCTCTTCTTCGGCCTCAGCGGCACCGGCAAGACCACGCTCTCGGCTGATCCGGAGCGGGGGCTGATCGGCGACGACGAGCACGGGTGGACGGACCGCGGAATCTTCAACTTCGAGGGCGGCTGCTACGCCAAGGCCGTGAAGCTCTCCCCCGAGGGCGAGCCTGAGATCTACGCCACCACGCGCATGTTCGGCACGGTGCTGGAGAACTGCATCGTGGACGAGAAGCGCCGCGTGGACTTCGACGACATCTCGATCACCGAGAACACGCGCATCTCGTACCCGCTGCACTACATCGCCAACTTCGTCCCCGAGGCGCAGGGCGGCCACCCGCGCAACATCGTCTTCCTGACGGCCGATGCGTACGGCGTGCTCCCCCCCATCTCGCGACTCTCGGCGGAGCAGGCGATGTTCTACTTCCTCTCCGGCTACACGGCGAAGGTGGCCGGTACGGAGCGCGGGGTGAAGGAGCCGCAGCCCACCTTCTCGGCGTGCTTCGGCCAGGTCTTCCTGCCGCTGCACCCCGGCGTGTACGCGGACCTGCTGGGCCAGCGCATCGAGGAGCACGGCTCGCGCGTGTGGCTGGTGAACACGGGGTGGACGGGCGGGCCGTACGGCGTGGGCTCGCGGATGAAGCTCTCCTACACCCGCGCGATGGTGCGTGCCGCCCTCGCCGGCGAGCTGGACGATGTGGAGACCACCGAGTCCCCGTTCTTCCGCCTGCAGATCCCCACCGCGATCCCGGGTGTCCCCGCCGACGTCCTGATCCCGCGCGACACATGGGAAGATAAGGACGCGTTCGACAAGCAGGCTCGCGACCTGGCGGACAAGTTCATCGCCAACTTCGAGCAGTTCGCCGACCGCGTTCCCGAGGCCGTGCGCACGGCGGGACCGAAGCCGGCGTAACGCGCCACGGATAAACGTAAAGAGCGGGCCGGGGCAAAATGCCCCGGCCCGTTTTTGATTGCCGCAGGTGTATATCGGTGCCGGACCGCTGGGTTCGTGGCGGGGTAAGGCACGGGCAGCCACGTGGGGCGGCCCCTACAGGGTATTGTTGCATACAACCTCGCGGCGGAGCAGCGCGGGGCACGGGCGCGATAAATCGCGCCCCTACCGGATCTGTGCGGCGCACGCGGCAGTTCTCCGGGGGAGGGGGCCTGCCGATCCTCTTGCTTTCCGGCGGGAGGACGCATACCAATGGTGAGGTAGAAACCGCCGTTTTGCCCGCTCACCTGCCGCAAGCGCAACGTCCGCATGCCGAGAATCACCGAGGAGCGCCGCGAAGACCGCCGGGAGGCCATCTTCCAGGCCGCCGTGGAGTGCCTGGCCGAGCACGGCTGCGCGGGCACCAACATGCGGACCATTGCCGAGGCGGTGGGGCTCACCAAGGGCGGGCTATACCCGTACTTCGACAGCAAGGAAGCGATCCTCCTCGCCATCGCGGACCGCTACCTGGAGACGCAAATCTCCATCCTCTCGCCGCGCGACGGGGTGAGCGCGCAGCACCAGCTGATCGAGTTCCTGGAGAGCTACAAGCAGTCGTCGCAGGACCCGCACGACAACGCCGCGCGCCGTGCCGTCGTCGACCTGTGGCTCTCCGCGGGCGAGATCCCGGCGGTGCGCGCCAACATCCAGGGGCGCCACGAAGCGTATCACTCGGCGCTCGCCGCGCTGGTGCAGCGGGGGCAGGACGAAGGCGTCTTCCGCCAGGACATCCCTCCCGAGCACGCCGCCGGGCTGATCCTGGCCGCGCGCGACGGGATGCTCTTCCAGTCCGTGAAGCTGGGCGTCCCCGTCCCCATCCCGCAGCTCATCGACTGCCTGCGCCGCGCCCTGGTCGAGTACCTGACCGGCGTCCCCGGCGCCGGCGACGCGGTGCTGACGGAGATGGCCGCCGCGTAGTAAAAAGGGGCCTCACACAGCGACACAGAGCCACAGAGAGAACCGCAAAAGGGTTTCTCTGTGGCTTTTCAGTTCCTTCTGTGTTCTCTGTGTGAGGCTTTTCTACGGCTGCTTGTGCACCACGCCGCTGCGCATCACGAACACCGGCCGCTCCATTGCCCGGATGTCGCGGATGGGATCGCCGGGGACGGCCACGACGTCCGCCATCTTTCCGGCGGCGAGCGTGCCTACCTCGCGGTCCACGCCCAGCAGGCGCGCGGCGCTCAGCGTGCCGGCCTGGATCGACTGCATCGGCGTGAGGCCGCTCCACTCCACCATCAGCGTGAACTCGTGGCCGTTGGCGCCGTGCGCGCCCACCCCCGCATCCGTGCCGAGGGCGATCGGCACGCCCATCCGCGCGGCCATGCGGGTGGTGTTGCGCATCGCGTTGCCGGCGGCGCGCGCCTTCTCCGCCCGCTGGCCGGTGAGGACACCGGAGTCCGCCGCGCGCAGCACCGTCTCGCCCGCGCTCAGGGTGGGGACCAGGTAGGTGCCGCGCTGCCGCATCAGCCGCGCTCCCTCCTGGTCCAGAAAGGAGCCGTGCTCGATGGAGGAGACCCCCGCGCGCACGGCGGCCCGGATGCCGTCGGCGCCGTGGGCGTGCGCCATCACCTTGCGGTCCAGCAGTCGCGCCTCCTCCACCGCCGCGCGCAACTCCGCGTCGGAGAGCTGCTGCACGCCCACCGCGTCGCCCTCCGACAGGACGCCGCCCGTCGCGCAGATCTTGATGACGTCGGCGCCGTACTTGGCCTGGTAGCGTTCGGCCGCGGCCACCTCGTCCGGCGTGTTGGCGACGCCGCGGCGGTAGTCGCTCTCCAGCAGCCCGGGCCGGAAGCCGTTCTCGTCGCAGTGCCCGCCCGTGATGCCGATCGCGTGGCCGCTGGCCAGGATGCGCGGCCCCACGACGATCCCCTGGTTGACGGCGTTGCGCAACGCCACGTCCGCGAAGTCCTCCGAGCCGGCGTTGCGCACCGTGGTGAAGCCGGCCATCAGCGTCCGCCGCGCGTTCTCCACGCCCAGGATCGCCGCGGTGGCGGGGAAGTCGCGCACGGCCGCGTCGTCGCCCGCGGGGTCGCCCAGCGTGCGGCCCATGATGTGGACGTGCGCGTCGATGAAGCCGGGGAGGAGGGTCGCGTCGCCCAGCTCCACCACGCGCGCGCCCGCGGGCTCGGCCACGCTCCCGCGCCGGCCGGCGGCCACGATGCGGTCGTTCGTCACCACCACCACCGCGTTGTTTACGGGCGCGGCGCCGGTTCCGTCGATCAGCCGCGCGGCGTGCAGCACCACGGTGCCGGTGCCGCGCACGGGGTAGTTGGTGGCCCGCGGCTGCTGCGCGGCGAGAGGTGCGGCGACGGCCGCGGCGAGCGTCAGGGCGAGCGTTGCGCGGATCACGGATCCCTCCGGATGGGCGTTCTGGCCGGCACTTCGGACGCGGCCCAAGGTACGAACGTCCGTCCGCCGCCGAAAGGAGCACGCCCCGGAACGGCATTCATCGCAACGGGATGCGTGGATACAGAGATCCCGTCCGAGAGCCTTGTGCGGCGCGGAACAACAAGATTCTTGACAGGGCGGTGCTTTCACGCGATATTGTTGAGCGCGATAGTCGTCGGTACCAATCGACGCTGATTCCAGTGTGAGATGGGAACCTGGACGCAACAGTCCGGTTCCCCTTTTCATATCTGTCGCGAGCGCCCGAAGCGGGGGGCGTAAGACCCGCAGAACACAGGCGGTCGGTTGGTACGGACAATCCGCACCTCGGCAGTCGGTAACAAACAACTGGAGTTCGGAGAATGCGTACCAGCGGAACCGTGAAGTGGTTCAACGACAGCAAGGGCTTTGGCTTCATCACGCCGGACAACGGCGACAAGGACTGCTTCGTGCACCACTCCGCCATCCAGGCCCAGGGTTTCCGGACCCTCGCCGAGGGGCAGAAGGTCGAGTTCGACGTCGTCCAGGGCCAGAAGGGCCCCGCGGCTGAGAACGTCACCCCGGTCTGAAGCACTTCCGTCGTCTTCGGACGAAGGCAGGGCAACGAGAAGGGCCGCTCCGAAAGGGGCGGCTCTTTTTGCGTGTTGGAACTGCAACAGCGGGGCTCACGCGGAGGCGCGGAGACGCAGAGGAGAGGCCGCAGAGGCGCACGCTCTTTTTGGGCGCTCGCGTTTTACGGAACACGGCAATGTGCGTCCAATTCCTGACCAGATCGCGTAAGTTAAACTGGCGCAAGTAGTTAGATATGGAAGGTGGATGGTGCCGTCTGATCGGCGTACAGTTCCGCCAAGTGTGGAGTGATCGCTATGTGATTGTGCCACAACGGCTTGCGATTTGTGGCCGCACGGTGCGCGGGTTGCCTTACGGAGGGCATGCGGAACTCCCGCCTCCCCTGTTCGGCCACACCGTGCCGCCAAGATCATGCGCCACTCGCTCGCCACACTCCGTTTCGGAATCGCCGCCACGCTCCTCGCCGCGTGCGGCAACCCCACGGGTCCATCCAGCGCCGGCGCCGGCTCAGCTTCCTCGCTGCGGCTGGACCAGACGAACGTGGTGATCGAGGCGCTCGGCGACAGCGCGGCGCTGACGGCCAGCCTGGACGGGCAGAGCACCCGCACTCCCGCGCTTTCTCTCCGCACCGAAGCGCGGCACCTGTCGGAAGCTGCGGTGCTGGATGCGGCGGCGCTCGCCCGCGGCGTCATCGTCGCCTCGGCGCCGGGCTCGGCGACGCTGCAGGTGACGGCGTTCGGTTCGGCGCCAGCGGTGGTGACGGTGCAGGTGCGCCCGCGCCGTCCCGCCATCATCGCGGTCAGCGCGGGCGCGGTCGGCGACGGCGATACGCTGCGGCTGCGCGGCTACCGCATGGATGCGCTGGCGGCCGGCTCGGTGATGGTGGGCGGCACCCCGGCGCAGCTCGTGGGCGGCGATAGCGCGACGCTCCTCGTCACCCTTCCCTCGATGGACGCGCCGGACTGCTCCGCCGGGGCCACGCGCCAGGCGCTCCAGGTGCTGGGCGCCGACGTGGCCGCCGGCATCGAAGTGCTCCGCCGCCGCCGCGGCGACGTGAAGCTGGCCGTGGGGCAGGCGCTCCAGCTCACCCCCCGCGCCGCGCACTGCCTCCTCCTGGCACCGGAGCCGGGCGCGCGCTACGCCCTCGCCTTCGTCGACACGCGCCAGACGGCGCGCGCGCAGAGCGGGTACGAGGGCTACCTCAACGGCCCCGCGCGCTACACCGTCACCGTCCGCGGCGACGGCACCGCGGCCCGCGCCTCGTCGCTCGCGCCGAGCTACTCGCACGCGCCATCGCCCGAGCGGATGCGGTCGAGCCTCTCCGGCGCCGGCGCGGACGCCACCGACCGCGACGCCCGCGTCTTCGCCCGCTCCACCCCCTGGCGTGTCGGGGATCGCTTCCGGGCGATGGACCCGTCGGCCGACACGCTCCTCACCGCCCGAGTCCTCGCCGTCTACGAAGGTGGCCTGGTGCTCGCCGCCGCCGAAGGGCAGACCGCGGACGGCGGCGTGGATTCGTGGCTGGCGCGCGCCGACAGCGCCCTCCGCTTCTTCGCCGCCGAGGGCGCGGGCATGTACCGCCGCGTCATTACCTCCAACGCGCCCACTACCAGCGCCGGATCCAGCCAGCTCCTGGTGCTGGCGGCGCGCGACAACTCCGCCTACCTAGGCTTCAGCGAGTCCGCCGAAGTCGACGGGCGCGTCCACTCCGTCACGCATCTCAACCTCGCCACGCCGCTGCCGAGCTCGGCCAGCGCGCTCCGCCTGATCTCGCATGAGATCGCCCACGCCTGGCAGGCGCAGTACGCCGCCGACACACGTCCCGCCGGCGCGCACGAGTGGCAGACGGGTGCCACCTGGTCCATCGAGGGCACCGCCGACCTGCTGGGATGGTGGCTCGTGGGCCGTTACCTGCGCATCGAGCCCAACTCCAACTGGGATTGGGCGCGCGCCGTGGAGCAGCCCGCGTCGGCGCCGTACGCCCTCCTGGCTGCCAGCACGCGCGACAACTTCTCGCAGGGCTACGCCAGCGCCGCGAGCTTCTGCCTGGACCTGGCCACGCGCATGGTGCGCGAGGGCGCAACCTGGGATGCCGCGCTAGCGTCGGTGGTGCGCGGCTCGCTGGACGGCTGGTACGGCTACTCGGCATCGGGCGCGCGCCGCGAGGGGCTGGCCGCGCGCGTCCGCCCGCTGCTGGGCGCCGGCTGGGAGCCGGGGAGCGCCCTCCTTACCTGGACCCTCAGCCAGGCCGTGGACGACGCCAGCGCGAGCGACGTCTTCCAGAACCGCGCCTTCCTGAGCGCCTCCTCTGGCCCCAACCCAACGCAGGGGTGGGGCGCCCCGGCCGTTCTCCGCACCGGCGGCACCGCCACCCGCGTCAACTACGGCGCCGTCGCCGAGGTCTGGGGCAACGCCGCCTCCGTCTCCCCCGTCTCCAGCAGCCCCAACTACCTCCTCATCGACGACGACGGCCAGGGCGGCGCCTACTCGCTGGCCGCCGCCTGGAACGGCGCGCCGCTGCCGAGCGTGGCGTGGGCGCTGGTGCGGTACAAGTAAACGGCGGCCTTACACGTGACGCAGGCGGGAACGACCACACCGACCCGACATTCAGGAATCGCGGAGGGGCAGATTGCAGGATGCAATCTGCCCCTTGCAGATGGTGAGTCCCAGCTAGGCGCAACAGGGCGATCAACCCTGATCCTGACCACGCCCCCGCTTGCGATGTAAGCTCCGGCCAATTGTGTCGAGACGAGGCAAGTCATAGACCTGCTTCTTGGCGATGCCAAGCCGAATCATCTCGTCCAAAAACTCCGACATCTCATGATATTCTGGGTCGCTGGGAAGGGCGCTTGCCTGCTCCTCAGCGATCTTCCGTAGCTGCTCGGTGAGCGTCATCGGCGTCTCCTTTAGATTCGGCTGTGCATGAAAACCGGAAGCTCGATCCGCGCGATGTATTCGATCATCAGATCGTTGTACGCACGAACTAGCCCCATGAGGGTGTCGTCTGTGGAGTAGTCCTCTACCTTGAGGCGGAGGTCCCGTTGTACGGTCTCTATCCCCAACATACGCTCGTGCGAATGCCACTTCCTGTGACTTCCCAGGATCCGCGCAATCTCTTCCGCCCGCTCTCGCTTCTCCTCCAGGGTGACTGGCTGGTTCAGCTTCTCGGGAGTGGTCCTGTGGACGGTCCAATCCTTGAACTTGTACTCCACTAACCACTTCTTGAGAAGCGTGATCGTCAGGTCCCTCGCTTGCTCGTACCGGCTGAGCTTGGCGAGATCCTGACTTAGCAGAATCAGAAGCTCGGCACGGCTGATCTGCTGGGTCCGGGCTTTCTTCAGCAACTCTTCGACTCGATCCAAATACCCCAGAGCGGGGACCCATTCCTTGCCGTTGTAAACCTGTGGATCTATAGGGCCGAGTGAGGACGAATAGTCCATGTAAATCTTGTCGCCGGACATGCAAAGGATCGTTCCCGCCGACATCGCAAAATCCGGTACTACGAAATACACTTCTCCGTAGTGGTGCCGGATGATCTCAACCATCTTCTCGACCATTTCAGCACTGCCGCCTGGGGTATTCAGCACCACGACCAGCCGATCCCGCGAGGCGGCGTCGGACTTGAGCCGCTCAATGAAATCCCTGAAGACCTTGATGTAGCTGGGGCTGATATCCCCGAAGTAGAAGATGACGTCGGCATCGAAATGCTTCTCGAGCGCCGCAAGACGCTCGTTCAGCACTTCAGTGATCGTGACATCGAAGATCGCCATCTTCAATCCGGAGGCGGAGGACGGCTCGCGACCTGCTTGGAAGGCGAGGATAATCAAGGCCTCTCCGACGCACAAGCTGATCACCCCCGTTCCGCAAAACACCGCCAACATTGATACGGGCCGGTACATCCACTGGCCTGATAGGCGTGCGGAAGCTGCACCGGCGCGGAGCTTTCCAGAGCGCCGCGCCCATTATGTGAATCGCGTTATGTGTTTTACATAATGCCCTAACGGGCAGAGGCACAGAGAAGAACATCCTCTCTGTGCCTCTGTGTTTCTGTGTGAGACCGCTGTTGGAGCAGTCGGGTCAGGCGCGGACCAGCTTGCGGTAGCGGATGCGGTGCGGGATGTCGGCGTCGGCGCCGAGGCGGCGCTTCTTGTCGAGCTCGTACTCGCGGTAGTTGCCCTCGAACCAGACCACGTTGCTCTCGCCCTCGAAGGCCAGGATGTGCGTGGCGATGCGGTCCAGGAACCACCGGTCGTGCGAGATCACGACGGCGCAGCCCGCGAAGTCCAGCAGCGCCTCTTCCAGCGCGCGCAGGGTATCCACGTCCAGGTCGTTTGTGGGCTCGTCCAGGAGGATCAGGTTGCCGCCGGACTTGAGCACCTTGGCCAGATGCACCCGGTTGCGCTCGCCGCCGGAAAGGGTGCCCACCTTCTTCTGCTGGTCCGATCCCTTGAAGTTGAACCACGAGCAGTAGGCGCGCGCGTTCACCTTGAGCTTGCCCAGCTCCAGCGTCTCCTGGCCGCCGGAGATCTCGTCGTAGACGGACTTGTCCGCGTTCAGCGTGTCGCGGCTCTGGTCCACGTAGGCGAGCTGCACGGTGGAGCCCACCTTGAGCGCGCCGGCGTCCGGCTGCTCGCCGCCGGTGATCATGCGAAAGAGCGTCGTCTTGCCGGCGCCATTGGGGCCGATGACGCCCACGATTCCGCCACGCGGGAGGCGGAACTCCAGGTTGTCGATCAGCAGCTTGTCGCCGACCGCCTTGGTGAGGTGGTCGGCGACGACGACTTCTTCGCCCAGGCGCGGGCCGGCGGGGATGATGATCTCGGCGGTGGAGGTGCGCTCGCGCTGGTCGGCGTTCAGCAGCTCCTCGTAGGCGGTGATGCGGGCCTTGCTCTTGGCCTGGCGCGCGCGCGGCGCCATCCGCACCCACTCCAGCTCGTGCTGAAGCGTACGCTGGCGGGCGGAGGCGTGCTTCTCCTCCTTGGCGAGGCGCTCCTGCTTCTGCTCCAGCCACGAAGTGTAGTTGCCCTTCCACGGAATCCCCTCGCCGCGGTCCAGCTCCAGGATCCACTCGGCCACGTTGTCCAGGAAGTAGCGATCGTGGGTGATGGCCACGATCGTCCCCTTGAACTCGGAGAGGTGGTGCTCCAGCCAGGCCACCGACTCGGCGTCCAGGTGGTTGGTGGGCTCGTCCAGGAGGAGCATGTCCGGCTCTTCGAGGAGCACCTTGCACAGCGCCACGCGGCGCCGCTCCCCGCCGGAGAGGTTGGTGACTTCCGCTTCGCCCGGAGGGAGGCGGAGGGCGTCCATGGCGATCTCGATCTTGCGGTCGAGCTCCCACAGGTTGCCCGCGTCGATCTGGTCCTGCAGCCGCGCCTGCTCCTCGATCAGCGCGTCCATGTCGGCGTTTTCGTCGCCGAACGAGTTGTTGACTTCCTCGTAGCGGCGCAGGACGTCGCGCTGGTGGCGGACGGCCTCCTCGACGTTGCCGCGCACGTCCAGCGACGCATCGAGCTGCGGCTCCTGCGCCAGGTAGCCGATGCGCGTGCCGGCGGCGGCCCACGCTTCGCCGATGAAGTCCTTGTCGACCCCGGCCATGATGCGCAGCAGCGTGCTCTTGCCGCTGCCGTTGGAGCCCACGACGCCGATCTTGGCGCCCGGATAGAAGGAGAGCCAGATCCCCTTGAGGATCTCGCGGCTGGGCGGGACCACCTTGCGGAGGTCCTTCATGACGTAGATGAACTTGCTCGTATCCAGACTCATTGTCTCGAAAACAGGTTGAGGTAAGTCCTGATGGTGCCGCGTTTCAGGGGTCGCGCCGCGCGCCGCCCGCACGCATGAACGCCGTGCCGCCGCCCACCACCGGCAGCGTGAACGACGTCCCCGCGAGATCAACCGTGAGCCGTGTGCCCGCGCGCGGCGAGAGGGTGAATTCCGGGTCGGTCGACATGATCATGATGCCGAGCTGCCGTCCCGCCGGGATGACCTGGTCGTCCGGCTCCAGGTCGAAGGTCAGGTCGTAGTACCGCCCCGGGACGAGCGGCTCGCCGCGGCGCGTGGATGCGTAGATGCCGCCGCGCGTGAGCGACGCATGGTTCTGGATGTCGGCCCAGCCGCGCGTCACCACGCCCGCGCGGCTGGCGGCGCCGATCTCCGTGGCGTCGTAGGGCAGCGTCACCACCCACACGCTTAGATTGGCCGCGGGGCGGTCCACGGCGACGCGCACCGTGACGCGCGGCGTCCCGGAAATGTGCAGCGAATCGGCGAGCGGCGCCGTGGCGAAGAGGAGCCGGTGGGCCGAGCGCGGCGCGCGGGCACTGGCGCTGCCGCTGACGGAGGCGTCGTCGACGATGGAGTCGAGTCCCCGCGACGGGCGCAGGGCGAGGGCGGCGATGCCGTTGCCGCCATCCGTGGGATAGAGGACGACGGGC
>DASVVI010000347.1:0-12140 GCA_036386635.1 Longimicrobium sp. | reverse complement strand
CGGTCCCACTCTTCCGCGTGCGGCCGCAGCTCGCCGTCGGCGAACTCGCGGGCCAGGTCGCGGATCTGCTGCTGCTCGGGTGTCATCGAAACTGGTGCACGGGTGATGTGCCGCGAAAAGTGCGTTAGTGCGTTAGTGCGTTAGTGCGCTAGTGCGCTAGTGCGTGCGACATTTTGTCATCCTGAGCGACGCGCCGCCCAGACCTCTCCCGTGCTCCGTCGTGTGGCGCGGAGCGAAGGATCTACTGCGCGTTACGAGGGCCCCGCGACGTCACACCAGCCTCTCGCCTCGCCGGCTAGATCCTTCGGTCGCCGCAGGGAGTACGGCCTGCGTTGCCGGCATCCCGTCCGGCGGCTCCCTCAGGATGACAAAGGGGTGAGCGCACTCACGCACTTCTGTAATCGTAAAAGCCTTCGCCCGTCTTCCGTCCCAGCTTGCCGGCGGCGACGTACTTTCGCAGAAGGGGGCAGGGGCGGTACTTGTCGTCGCCCAGGCCGCTGTGGAGCACTTCCATGATGGCCAGGCAGGTGTCCAGGCCGATCAGGTCGGCGAGGGCGAGCGGTCCCATTGGATGATTCATGCCGAGCTTCATCACGGTGTCGATCGCCTCCGCCTCCGCGACGCCTTCCATGAGGCAGAAGACCGCCTCGTTGATCATCGGCATCAGGATGCGGTTCGCGACGAAGCCGGGGTAATCCTGCGCCTCGGCCACCGTCTTCCCCAGCTGCTCGGCGAGCGCGACGGTGGTGCGCGTCGTCTCGTCGGTGGTGGCGAGGCCGCGGATGATCTCCACGAGCTTCATCACCGGCACCGGGTTCATGAAGTGCATCCCGATCACCTGGCCGGGTCGCTTCGTCCGCGCCGCGATCTCGGTGATGGAGATGGACGACGTGTTGGTGGCCAGGATGGCGTGCTCCGGCGCGTGCGCGTCCATGTCCGCGAAGATGCGGAACTTGAGGTCGCGGTTCTCCGTCGCCGCCTCCACCACCAGGTCCGCCCCCGACACCGCGGCAAGGTCGGTGGCCGCGGTGATGCGCCCCAGCGCCGCGTCGCGGTCCGCCTCGGCGAGCGCGCCTTTCTTGATCTGCCGATCCATGTTCCCGCGGATGGTGGCCTGGGCCTGGTCCAGCGCCTCCTGCCGCACGTCCACCATCGTCACGTCGAAGCCGTTCTGCGCGAAGACGTGCACGATCCCGTTCCCCATCGTCCCCGCGCCGATCACGGCGACCTTTTTGATCTCAGCCATGCCTTCCGAAAGAGTGCGTTAGTGCGTTAGTGCGTGAGTGCGTGAGTGCGTAAGTGCGTAAGTGCGTCGATGCATTTAGTGTACGGAGCGACAGCGGTGAGCGGATTGACGCGGCGCCCGGCACGGCATCGGGGTGTGGCAGGCGCTAGCCCGCACTCACGCACTAACGCACTCACGCACTCACGCACTTCCGTTCACCTCACCATCCACAGCACGAAGTAGATCCCCACCAGGAAGCCACCGGTGGCGATGAGCCAGGTGGCGGGGTTGCCGTAGCGGGGGATCTCGGCGCGGGCGCGGTCCGCCTTTTCGCGGATAGCGCGTGCCTCCACTACCCCGCCGCTCTCCACCACGTCGCGCAGGGTGAGCATCTTGGGGCCGCCCACCCACGCCGCCGTCCCGAAGAGGATCGCCATCACCCCGGCGGTGAAGACCACCAGGAGCCAGATGCGGTCCCGGTCCGCCGCCGTCACCGCGCCGAGGCGGGCGAAAGGGAAGAGGAGCGGGACGAGGCTCGCGAACGCCATCGCCACCCCCGCCGCGCTCCCCCAGAAGTTCAGCGGCCGTTCCATGCCTCCCCCAGGTGCGAATCCACCAGCGGGCGCAGCGCGCGAATGCCCGGCGACGCCGAAAGGAGCGGCGTGCGCATCATCCACGCCGTCCCCGCGACAATAGCAAACGTCGCGGCCAGTCCCGCCTCCGGGCCGAAGGGGCCGCCCGTCCACCAGTCTGCGCCCATCTCACGGGCGCTGTAGAGCGGCGTGTCGAATTGCGCGCCGCTCACGGGGAAGTCGAGCAGCGCGCTCATCACCCAGTTCCACCCCATGTGCAGCGCCGTGGCGAACCAGAGCGAGCGCGTCCGCAGGTACGCCACCGCCAGCATGATCCCGGCGAGGAAGATGTTCGCCAGCCCCAGCCAGGTGACGTTCGGGTTGTTGGCGTGTCCCGCCGCGAATGCCGCGGAGGTCAGCAGGATCGCGGGCCACACACCCGTCCCCTGCACCAGCGCCTGCAACGCGTAGCCGCGGAACATCACCTCCTCCGCCGCCGCGGCCACCGTGAAGATGGCCAGCGCCCGGGCGAGCGAGACGGCATATTCGGCGGCGCTCCCGTCGTCTGCAACCCAGCGCGCGGTTCCCGCCACCACGAGGAGCACCACCGCGCCTGCCAGCAGTCCACCCCCGATGCCGAACCCAACGGCGGAGTCGCGCGCCGCCCGCGGCTCCAGCGCGAAGCCCAGCGCGCCAAAGGGCCGCCGGTCGACCGCGCGCAGCATCACCGCGCTCGCCAGCAGCCCCCCGAGGAGCATCGCCACGAACCCACCGGTCAGGTCGCCGAGCAGGCCGCTCGTGACGATGAGCCCGATGAAGAGGATGGTGCAGACGGCGAGGAGTGCCGCGAACAGGAGGACGCGCCACCCGGTCCGCACGCCGTGCGGGCCGAAGAACGGGTCCATTCTGCGCGGCGCCTCCGCGTGCTCGGTCAACGATCCAGGATCTCGCCCGCCCGCCTGCCGACGCGCCGCGACACCGCCAGCGCGATACCCACCTTGACCAGGTCGGCCAGGAGGAAGGGGGCCACGCCCAGCGCCACCGCCGCCGTCACGGAGCCGACGATCGCGAGCCAGATCAGCCCACCCGCGTAGATGGCCGCCAGCGCCGCCAGCAAGCCGGCGAGCGCGCGCCCGGTGCCGCGCCGCGCGCCGAGCCCGGCGAGCCACGCCGCGGCGGGATACGCCATCAGGTAGCCGCCGGTGGGCCCTAGCAGGTACGCCGCGCCGCCGCCCGCCACGAACACGGGGAGCCCCGCGACGCCGGCCAGCAGGTAGAGCATCTGGCTGCGCGCGCCGAGCCGCGACCCGAGCACGGCCCCGGCCAGCATCACGAAGAGGGGCTGCAGCGTAAAGGGCACCGGCGTCCCCGGGAGCGGGATCGCCACCTTGGCCCCGAACGCCGTCGCCGCCGCGAACGCCACGACGCCGATCGCCCGCCGAAGCGGCTTGGAAGCAACCAGACTGGTTCCGGCCAGGGTGCCGCGCTGGGTGTTGATCATGTCGGTTTCGGTTCAGTGGAGGATGAAAGTGCTAAGTGCCAAGTGCTAAGTGCCGGACCCGAGTTACTCAGGACTTAGCACTTAGCACTTAGGACTTCTGTTCCTACCCTACACCCGCTCCACCGACAGCGCCACCGCGTCGCCGCCGCCCAGGCAGAGCGTGGCGAGGCCGGTCGCGGCGTCGCGGTCCTTCATGGCGTGGAGGAGCGTGGTGAGCACCCGCGCGCCCGATGCGCCGATGGGGTGGCCCAGCGCGACCGCGCCGCCATTCACGTTGACGCGGTCCCAGTCCCACTCCAGCCCCTGGCCGTTGGCGAGCGCCTGCACCGCGAACGCCTCGTTGGCCTCGATCAGGTCGAAGTCGCTGATGCCGGTGCCGGTCTTCTTCATCAGCCGCTTCACCGCCTGGATCGGCGCGAAGAAGAGCTCGTTCGGCTCCACGGCGCCGGTGGAGTAGGCGGTGATGCGGCCCAGGATGGTGAGCCCGTGCGCGCGCGCGTACTCCTCCGACACCACCAGCACCGCCGACGCACCGTCGTTCATCGACGAGGCATTGCCCGCAGTCACCACCGGGTCGGTGACATCCTTGGGCGCGTCCTTGGCGAAGGCGGGCTTCAGCTTGCCGAGGCTCTCCAGCGACGAATCGGCGCGCGGGCCCTCGTCCGCGTCGACCACGGTCGTGCCCTTGCGCCCGGCGATCTCCACCGGGACGATCTCCTCGGTGAACTTGCCGGCCTGAATCGCGGCGACGGCCTTGCGATGCGAGTTCACCGAGAACTCGTCGGCCTGCTGGCGTGAGATGCCGGCCTTCTTGGCCGTGTACTCCGCGTGGCCGCCCATGTGGACCTCACAGAACGAGCACCACAGCCCGTCGCGCACCAGCCCGTCCACCATGGTCTGATCGCCGAACTTGACGCCGTTGCGCATCCCGTAGACGTAGTAGGGAGCGTTGGACATGCTCTCCTGCCCGCCGGCCAGGATCACCTGACCGTCGCCTGCGCGGATGCTCTGGGCGGCCAGCATCACGGCCTTGAGCCCGCTGCCGCAAACCTTGTTGATGGTGAGCGCGGAGATGCCGGAGGGGAGCCCGGCCTTGATGACGGCCTGGCGCGCGGGCGCCTGCCCCACCCCGCCCTGCACCACGTTCCCCATGATGACCTCTTCCACATCCTCCGCCGCGATGCCGGCGCGCGCCACCGCCTCGCGCAACGCGATGCCGCCCAGATCGGGCGCGGAAAGGGAGGAAAGGCCGCCCAGGAAGCGCCCGATCGGCGTCCTCACTGCGCTGACGATGACGGGCGTGGTCCGCGGGTCGCGAGCGATATCGATCATGGTCTTCGTTCCGTGATGATGGTTGAACTGCCTGGTGCGTTAGTGCGTGAGTGCGGAAGTGCGTTTCGATCAAGCGCACTCACGCACTGACGCACTCACGCACTTTCTTCCAGCCGTACTCCCTTCCCCTCCGCCACCGCGTACCCCCACGCCGTCACCGGGTCGTGGTTCGACACCAGCAACCAGCGCTCCTCCGTGGCCCGGCTCAGCAGCGCGCGCTTCGATTCGAGCGTGACGAGCGGCTCCACGTCGTAGCCCATGATCCACGGGAGCGGGAGGTGGGCAAAGGTGGGGAGGACGTCGGCCAGGAAGCACGCCGTCTCGCCGCCCGAGCTCACCAGCACCGACTGGTGGTGCGGGCAGTGCCCCGGCGTCCGGTAGACCGAGATGCCAGGCACGATCTCCACGTCCCCCTCCACCAGCTCCAGCCGCCCGGCCGCCATCACCGGCTCGAAGTTGTCCGGCAGGTAGCTCGCCTGCGTCCGCTCGTTCTTCAGGTGCGCCCAGTCCCACTCGCCGCGCTGCACGAAGTAGCGCGCGTTGGGGAAGGAGAGGCGCACCTCGCCGGCCTCGTCGCGGTACGTGTTGCCGCCCGCGTGGTCGAAGTGGAGGTGGGTGTTGACGACGATCCCCACGTCCTCCGCGCGGAAGCCCGCGGCGGCCAGCGAGTCGTGCACACGGTCCGGGCGCCCGGCCCCCGATGCATTGTCCACGCCGTAGATGCCGCGGAACTTCTCGTCCTCCTTGTTCCCCAGCCCCGTCTCGATCAGCACCAGCTCGTCCGGCGTCTCCACCAGCAGGCAGCGCATCCCCAGTGGAATGCGGTTGCGCTCGTCGGCGGCGATGCGGCGCTCCCACAGCGGCTTGGGGACCACGCCGAACATGGCGCCCCCGTCCAGCCGCTGCGTGCCGCCTTCCAGCGCGTGGATGCGCAGCTTCCCCAGCGTCCGCGTCCGCACCCCCTCGCTCACGCCGCCTCCATGCTGCGCGGCGATGCGGCGCGCTTGCGGCTCGCCCGCGGCTTGCGCGCGCCCAGGAGCATCTCCAGCGCCTGCCAGTCGTGGATGCCGCGGTCTTCCAGGATCTCGATCAGCCGCATCAGGACGTGCGCGGTCGCCACCGCGTCGTCGAGCGCGCGGTGCCGGTTCTCGATCTCCAGCCCGAAGTACAGCGAGAGCGCGTCCAGCCCGCGCGATGGGAGGTTCGGCAGGAGCTTGCGCGCCACCTTGACCGTGCAGAGCTGACGCCCCGCGGGCTGCACGCCGGTCGCCATCTCCATCTCGTGGCAGAGGAAGCGCCAGTCGAAGGCCGCGTTGTGCGCCACGAACACGGCCCCTTCCACCGCCGCGCCCACGTGGTGCGCCACCTCGCGGAAGCAGGGCGCCGTCTCCACCATCTGCTGCGTGATCCCCGTGATCCCCGTGACGAAGCTGGGGATGCGGCGCTGCGGGTTGACGAGCGTCGAGTAGCTGTCGCGGATCTCCCCGCCGGAGACGCGCACGGCCGCCACCTCGGTGACGCGGTGCCCGCCCTTGGGGGAGCCGCCGGTCGTCTCGAAGTCGACGACGACCCACTCCTCCGCGCGCAGCTTGCGGACGGGCGCCGCCGCCGCCTGGGCCAGCGACCAGACGCCCTCGGACGACACGGCGAAGCGCGCGTCGGACCCGAGCAGCGCCCACACCGCGCGCGCCGCGGCGGGACCGCCACCCGTGATCCCCATCACGCGCGCCGCCATCTCCACGGTCGACAGCGGACCCGCGGCCAGCGCCTGAAGCGCCCGCTGCGCGAGCGATCCCGTGTGCTCGAAGCGCAAACCGTCCGGTACGTCCGTGCCTACCATGTCCCGTCCCAGCAGACTGTCGATTCAGCGGCTCGCCAGTGGATACACCGCAACCCGGGTTTCGCCCACTCCGGCGGCGCGGATTATAGCCACTGGCCCGCGAAAAGAACAGCAGTCTCACACAGAGCCACAGAGGAAACGGAGAGAACAGCAAACGATGTCTCTGCGACTTGCTGTTCTCTCCGTTCTCTCTGTGTGATGCTGTTTTTATCGTGCGTTGAGTCCGAACGACAGACCTTCCAGCTCCAGCGTCACGTCCACGTTGCGGAGGATGACCTGGTTGGGCACGCGCAGCCGCACCGGCGCGAAGTTGAGGATCGAGCGCACCCCCGCCCCCACGACGCGGTCCACCACCCCCTGCGCCGCGTCCGCGGGCACGGCGACGATGGCGATGTCTACCTCCTCATCGCGCAGGACGCGGTCCATCTCCTCGTCCGCGAGCACGGTGAGGCCGCCCCACGACGCGCCGACCTTGTCCGGGTCCGCGTCGAAGACGGCGTAGATGCGGAAGCCGCGCGCCTCGAAGTCGCGGTACGAGAAGAGGGCCGAACCCAGCTTCCCCGCCCCGACCAGCGCCACCTTCCAGCTGCGGTCCAGCCCCAGGATGGTGCGGATCTCCCGGAGCAGCTCCTTGACGGAGTACCCGGTCCCGCGCTTCCCGAACGACCCGAACAGCGACAGGTCCTTGCGCACCTGCGCGGATGTCGCCCCACCGCGCCGCGCGAGCTCGCCGCTGGAAATGGTATCCGTACCCGCCGCATCCGCCTCCTGCAGGAAGCGAAGGTACAGCGACAGCCGGCGCACCGCCGACTCCGAGATCTTCTTCATGGAACGGATGGAAGACGACATTCAGCCCCACGCTTGTGAAATCATTCACAAGATACGCTGCAATGCCGCACCCGTCAACGGAGGGGGAATGGGTGGGGGCGCGGTGGTGCCGGGCGAGTGAACTCGCGGCAACAACAGCACAAAGTCCGCCTCCGCGGACTCTGGGGCGAGATCTCGGTGGGTCGCAAATGCCAGAGTGGGCAGGAGCCCGCACCAGGAGCGAATGAATTCGCCGCTGGAATCACACGAAGTCCGCCTGCGCGGACTGGCTGTGGCGCGCGAGACGGCTTCAGCCGTCTTCCCGTCGTTCCAGCCGGGGGCTTCAGCCCCCGGCGGCGCGGCACCGGGCTTTGGGGCGCACCATCAATGACGCGGCCCCGGCGTCCGCCTCCCGCGCCGACCCGGCCGGCCAGAGCCTGCGAAGGCAGGCTTCCCGCGGTTGTTGCCGCGGTTTCAACCGCCGGTAGCTGATCCGCCCAGCTCTGCCCGCACCTGTGCGAGGGCTTCCGAGGCCGGTATGACCTCAATCCCGCCGGCGAGGTACTCCTGGAATCGGCCCTCGGCTTCTCCGATCCACCCGCACTCCGACTCTGCGCAGAGATCGGACTCATTCCAATCCATCGGCATGGGCCTCATCCGTTCAGGGTGCGGGCTTCATGCTCCAAGATAAGGTGTTATCTGGAGATAGGTAGTGGACCGCGGAAACTGGTTCGGCTGGCGGCGCGAAAGGCGGGGATGGCGCTCTGGAGAGGACGCGCGGGGCTACTCGGCGGACGAAGGCGTGCCCGCGATGGCGTAACCGCGCTCGGTGAGGGCGCGGGTGAGGCGGATGAAGGAGTCCGGCGAAAAGGTCTCGGGGCGGTCGCGCAGGTCGAAGCCCAGCCCGCCCTGCACCTCCTCGATCTGCTCGGGAGAGAGACGGTAGGCGTCGCGCAGGATGCGCTGGAACTGCTTGCGGCGCTGTCCGAAGGCGGCGCGCGTCAGGTTGCGCAGCGCCAGCTCCTCCTCCGGCTCCAGGCGCGGCGGCTGGTGCGGCGTGATGCGGATCACCGACGACATCACGTCGGGGACGGGGCGGAACGCTTCGCGGCTGACGTTGAGGACGCGCTTCGCAGCGGCCACCGAGCGTACGCCCACGGCGAGTGCGCCGTACGTCTTGCTCCCCTCCGGCTCCAGGATGCGGTCCGCCACCTCGCGCTGCACCATCAGCACGATCTCGCGCGGGCGGGGGCGGCGCTCCAGGAGGGAGAAGAGGATGGGCGTGGTGATGTTGTACGGGATGTTGCCGATCACCTTGAGCGCGGCGGGATCGGAGGTCACCTCCTCCAGCTCCACGTCCAGCACGTCGCGGTTGATCAGCTCCACGGACGGGTCGCCCGCGTACTCGGCGCGCAGGCGCGCGGCGAGGTCGTTGTCCAGCTCCACGAGCACCAGGCGGCGCACGCGGCCGGCCAGGTGGCGGGTGAGCGCGCCCACGCCGGGGCCGATCTCCATCACCTCGTCGTCAGAGCCGGGCTCCAGCGAGTCGACGATGCGGCGCTGGATGTTGGCGTCGATCAGGAAGTTCTGGCCCAGCGAGCGCTTGGCGCGCGGAAGCTCGTCCGGGTACGGGAGCTGGCGCAGCTCGCGGCGGCTGGTCACATCCGCACCAGCACGGCCGTGCGGTCGTCGGCGGGGATGTCGCGGCCGCCGGCCGGCCGCGCGAAGAGCTGCTCGATGATCTGCTGCAGCGGCTCGCCTCGGCGCGCCGCGACGCCGTCCAGGAGCGTGCGCTCGCCCTGCACCTCGCCCTCGCCCAGCGCGTCGGAAAGGCCGTCAGTGAAGAGGAAGAGGACGTCGCTCCCCGGCTCCCACTCCACCTGCGCCTCGCTGTACGCATCCAGATCCACCATCCCCAGCGGGAGGTCGGTGGCGGCCAGGCGCTGCGGCTCTCCGGCGGGAGGGATGCGGAAGGCGTGCGAGTGCCCCGCGTTGGAGTAGGTGAGGGTGCGCTCCGCGGGGTCGATGACGCCGTAGAAGAGTGTCATGTACATCTCCGTCGTCTCCAGCTCCTCGATCACCGCCTGGTGCGTGCGGCGCAGCACCTCGCCGGGGCGGTCGCCTTCGGAGGCGTGGATGGCGACGGAGCCCATGGTGAGCGCCATGATCAGCGCCGCGCCGAAGCCGTGGCTGCTCACGTCGCCGATCAGCACCCCCAGCCGCCCGCCGGGGAGCCGGAAGAGGTGGTAGAAGTCGCCCCCCACCGACTCCGCCGGGGCGCATCGCGCGGCGACTTCGGCGTAGGACGCGAACTGCTCCACCTGCGGGAGGAGCTTGAGCTGCAGGTCGTGCGCGAGCTCCATCTCGCGCACCATCCGCTCCTGGCGCAGGCTGTCCGCGATCAGGCGGTTGTTCTCCACCGCCGCGCCGATCTGGCTGGCGATGGCGGAGAGGAGCTTCATGTCGCCCGCGGAGAAGCCTTCCTCCGAGTTGCGCCCGCTCACGTTGATCACGCCCACCGTGCGCGCCTCCCCTTCCGGCGGCGTGTACGACACGGGGACGGAGAGGAAGGCGCCGCGCTGGTTCGCCGGCCCCACGAAGTCCGCGCAGTCCCCGCGGTCCCACTCGTCTTCGGGTCCCAGCAGGATGGCGCGCACGGTGCGGAACACCTCCGCCGTCACCGAGCAGGGGTCCGTCACGGGGATCGGCCCGCGCTGCCCGTCGCCCCCCTCGGCCGCTGTCAGGCGCAGCTCGCCGGACTCCGCGTCGTGCACCCAGAGCGCGGCGCGCCCGGCGCCCACGATCCCCGCGACTTCGGAGAGGATCGTCAGCGCGGCATCGTCCAGCGAGATGATGGAGCCCAGGATCTCGCTGATGGAGTAGAGGAGGTTGATCTCCTCGTAGCGCTCCGCCATCTCGCGGCTGAACGAGCGTATCTCCTCGTCGTGACGCCGCCCGCGCGCCAGGGTGCTCCCCAGGAAGCGCGCGACGCCCTCGGCGGACGCGGCATCCACCCCCGGAAGCTCCACGCGGAAGGGGCTCCCCGGCACCTCCGCCACCCGCGAAGGCGCTTCGGTGCCGGCCGCACCGCACACGTGTGCCCACCCGTCCCCGTCGCGTACCGACACGCTGCTCCCGGGGTCCGCGCGGCAGAAGTCGTCCAGCACTTCGCGCACGGCCCGTGGCACGGCGGGGGCGGGGGCGGGGGCGGTGATCATTGGCCGGGGGTCAGCTCGCCAGCGAGCGCTGCTGCTTTTCGCGGTACAGCGTGAGGCGGATGCAGTTGCCGCACTCGTTGAAGTCCACCTCGTCCATCAGCGAGCGGATCAGAAAGAGCCCGCGCCCGCCGGTGGCCTCCAGGCGCTCGGGAAGGGTGGGGTCCGGCACGTCCGCGGGGTCGAAGCCGTTCCCCTGGTCCACGATCCGCACGCTGATCCGCTCCGGGTCCAGCTCCACCTCCACGCGCACGCGCTTGGAGGGGTCGCTGCCGTTGCCGTAGATCATGGCGTTGGCCAGCGCCTCGGCCACGCCCACGCGGAAGTTGAGCGTCAGCCGCGAGCCGGCGAAGTGGTACTCGCGGCAGCGGGTGACGAGGTAGGTGATCGCGGTGTCGATCAGGCGCAGATCGCTGGGTAGCTCCAGCGCGAACGCGGTGGGCTCCGCGGAGGCGGCGCCAGGAAGCTCTTTCATCGGCTCAGCGTTCCGCATGCCGCGGCGCGGCTTGGGTGCATCGCACGCCGCGCCGCGCCGGGAAGCCCCACCCCGCCGCGGCGCCCGAAGGCACGGGTGCCGTGCGTCTGCTTCAGAAGCCGGTCAGCGCCGCGTCGCGCGTGTCCGCGATGTTGAAGAGCGTGTCCAGCTTGGTGAGCTCGAACAGCGTCCGCAGGTCCTCGTTGAGGTTGGCCAGCCGCAGCTCGCCGCCCTGCTCGCGGATCTTCTTGGAGAGCGACACCAGCACGCCCAGGCCGGACGAGTCGATGTACCCCGTGTTCGAGAAGTCGATGAGGAACTTGCGCTCCCCCCCTTCCAGCTCGTCGAGCACCTTCTGCTTCAGCTCCTGGCGATTGCCCACGATGAGCTGACCGTCCACGTCCACAACCACCACTCCGTCCTGCTTGCTCGTCTGGAAGCTCATGGCTCCTCGGTAGGGTCCACTGTTGGGGGGAAAACCTGCGCATCCGCACCGTTCCGGGCAAGCCATATGCCAGTTACAGGCCACGCCATGCGGGCCCGGTCTCGCGCGACAGGGTACGGTGTGGCGCGGCGGTGCGCAACGGGTGTGTTGGGAAAGGACTGCAACTGCGGCTCACACAGAGACACAGAGATGGACGGAAAGAAGTGAAAGGTTTTCTCTGTGGCTCGCCGGTAGAGCTTGAGGCGCAGATTGATGCTGCATTGTCACACGCTAGCGCGGGAGGGGCGCACCGGACCGGACAACCGCGATCATCTCGAATGCGGCGGCTGGCCGCTTCGGACGGTTTGCGTGCGGATCGGTCCGCGGCGCGTTGTGCTCGAATGGGGGGAGACACCACACTTCCGGGATCGCACCGCGCGCTGATTGAGTCACCGCGGCGTGCAAACGGACAGTTGAGGCCGCTGCCAGGCGCCGTCGCTCCGGCGTGGAGACCGGCAGGGATTCCAACCCCCTGCCGGGGTGCTCGGGGCGCGGGTTCGGGTGGAGGGTCCAAGCCCACCCCGCCTGGCAGCGGTTTCCGTCTCGCCTAGCCGGCCATCAGAGCCGTGATGCAGGCCACGTTCACGATGTCGTCGGCCGATGCGCCGCGCGAAAGGTCGTTGCAGGGGCGCGCGAGGCCCTGCACGATGGGGCCCAGCGCCTCGGCGCCAGCCAGACGCTGCACCAGC
>DASVVI010000346.1:0-1775 GCA_036386635.1 Longimicrobium sp. | reverse complement strand
CCGGGGGTCCAGCCCTCTTCCTCGTCGCCCTGCTCCGGGGTGGTGAACCAGTCGGTCGTGTACGCGCCGCCGCCGTAGATCCCCAGGTCGAACTGGCTGGCGCGCCGTCCCATCATCATGTCCTGCGCCTGTGCGTCTCCCACCGTACCCGCCGCCAGGGCCGCAGCCGCCAGCGCGGATGTCACTAACCGTTTCATCGCATCCTCTCCGAACCAGGTTGCCGAACTCCTTCCGGGGCAGACGCCCGCGGGGAGCCCTTCCAAACACCCTCACACTTCTACACCCGCGCGCACCGTGCGCGCGCCCCTCCACCACCCTTCACCGATCGGTATCCGCGAGAGCTCCGGCACCTCCTTCGGCTAGGGGTTCACCGTCGCGAAGCCCGCCAGCACCGCTCCCAGGACGCCCCCGTACACCATGTGGCCCAAAACAACCACCGCAGGCGTCGAGGCTCCCCACTTGAGTCCCAGCGTGCCGGGGTGCGGAATGCGTCCCTTGCGCACGCACCGGCTGGCCCTGCCCAGAAGCGGGAGCGCGGCCACCGTGAGCGCGCCGTGCACCGCCCCCACCACCACGCCCGCGTCCCACCCGGAGCCGCCCAGCATGCGGATGAGGGCGGCGTACACCGCCGCCACCACCGTCATCCCGAGCCCCAGGTACAGCACGAGACCCACCGTTTCCGTGACCGGCACCTTCGGCTCCTCGCTGAAGAGGCAGCCGATCTGGTTGGTCGGGCTGAACAGGGTGAGGTTGAACGTCCGGAACAGCCAGAAGACGCACGCCGCCAGGACGCTCGCCACGAATCCCGCCCATATGGTTGCGCTCCAGCTCACCCCGTCCCCTCCCCTTTTGCGCCCCCCGTGACTCGGCTCCGGCCCATGCAGGTTCGGTGCCCCCCGTCCCACACCGTCCACTTCGCGTGGGCGCCATGCCCCCGCCGTCGCCCGCCTACGCCGTCGCCAGCGGCGGCTCCACGGGCGGCTGCTGTCCCACGGCCCGCGCGGGCGCCAGCGGGGGAAGCGTGTCGTCCGCCACCGTGCGCAGGGCGCGGTTGAACACCACGTCCGAGTAGCCCTCGGGAACGGCCATGATCTCCAGGTACAGGTCCACCGACTCGTGGAGCGGCACCTCGTCCGAGAGCGCGCGGGCGAAGATCAGCGCGTTCTCCACGTGCGTGTTGAAGAGCGAGTCTTCGGCGCGCGCGGTGGCCAGGTTGATCCGGTCGCGCAGCTTGTCGTGCACGCGCCCGCGGATGCGGCGGCGCACGCGGCCGAAGATGGCGTCGAAGCGCCCTCCCGACGCGCCCGCGGCCTCCGCGGCGCGCGCGTCCTCGCGGTCGGCCGCGTCGTCCTCCATCAGCTCCACGCTGGGGTCTTCCGCGTCGTGGAGGCCGCCCCGGTGCCCCAGCGAGGCGAGCGCGCGGCTCCCCACGTTGCGGGCCTGCTCGGGCGAAAGGCGCAGGATGCGGGCGTAGATGTCGAGCGCGGAGTCGAACTGGACGTCCGGCGACACGAGGTCGACGAGGGCGAGCACGTGGCGGACATGCGTCGCGAGCAGCCGCTCCTGGCAGACGGCCGTGGTCAGGTCGATCTGCCGCTGCAGGGCGCGCGTCGTATTGCGATTCAGGGCCACTTTGCGCTTCCTCCGGGCGTTCCATGTGTACGGTGCATTGCCGCGAAATCGGGGGAGTGCACCGGGGCTCCACCTCGCGGCGCGAGCGAAAGCAAGTTCCATTCCCCACGCGGGCCAGGCAAGGTTTGCACAACCGCGCCCGG
>DASVVI010000345.1:0-10832 GCA_036386635.1 Longimicrobium sp. | reverse complement strand
TGGTACGCGGACGGCGGTCACGTGGCCTGCCTTCGTCGTGAACGGCGGGCCAAAATCCCAATACTCCAACGCTCGGCCGCGGAGCGTGTCGCGCGTGCGCGGAGCATCGAAAATCAGCTCGGAGCCGCTGAACCCGGTGTGGAACATCATCCGCACCCTCACCGGGTTCGACTCCGCCGACCAGTAGAGCGACAGCGGCACGTCGTGCTCACGGTCAACGGGCCGTAGGTTCGCGTCGAGTTTGGTGAGCGCCCATCGGGGGCCGGTGGGGTTCCCCCGCTCCTCCCTCGCCAGCGTAGCGGAGTCGAGCCGCACGTGCGACGGCGCGAAGTAAAGGCTGTCCGACGCGGGTCGCCCCCGGCGGTCGAACAACGCGTAGCAGCCGACGAGGTCGCGCGGAAGGTTCAGGTTCGGTCTCGCGGAGGGCCCGGGCTTGGAGGCCCCGGATCCACAGGAGGCGATCGGCAGTGCGAGCGCCAGGCAGGCGGCACGGAAGATGGAGCGCACGGGTCTCCCCGTCGAAAGTTGTCGTTGGCGTGTGCGGATCGAACGCGGCACCGATCAGAACGCTCCTCACCATTCCCGCTTCAGCAGGCTGTCGGGATCGAACGAGCGCAGGTCGATCTTGCCATAGTCGCGTGGAGGACGCAGCTCGCGCCGCTTCGTCGTCGCTTCCGGGTCGCTGGTGTGGTAAGTTGAGCTGGTGCACGCGCACGAGCTGCCAGGCGCGGTCGCGGCGCGAGTACGCAAAGGTGAAGTCCACCCGCCACCGCCACGCCGAGCCGCCGTAGTGCTCCACGGTGAACCGCCCCGGTTCCGCGGTAACGCCCTCGAACGGGTCGCCCCACACGCCGCCGCATCGCGAGCACATGACCGCGTTCTCGCTGCGCGCCGCCTCCCTGAGCGTTCCCGCGGGCGTGGCCGTCAGCACGACGAGTGAGCGGCGGCGCCCGAAGTCCGGATCCGGCCCCGCCTGGAGCCGCTCCAGCACGAGGAGGTAGTCGCCGCGCCCGTCGAGGTCGAGATCCTTGCTCTCGAGCTCGATGGCGCACGTCCCCCGCCTGACGAACGGCCGCACCGCCGCCGGCAACGAGGCGACGGTGCGGCATTTCGACTGCGCGAGAGCCGGCACGGGCGTGGCGGGCGCCAGGCAGGTGATGACGAGGAGGGGGAGGAGCCAGCGTGCATGCATCGGGATGTACGTGGATGGGATTTCGGCCGTGCTTACTCTTCGGCGAACCTGCGCTCGAGTGCGTCGATGCGCTTTCCGGCTTCCTCGTCCAGCACGGCGAGCTGATCGGCGATCGTGCTCCACGCGTCGGTCAGCTCCATCGTCCCTGCCCGAGCGGCATCCGATGCCGCGGCGATGGCGCGGCGCGCGGCGATCTCGCGCGCGCCGGGGGGCGGGCCGAACCACTCCTCGGTGTACTGCTGCGGGTCCGCCGTTCCGTGCTGCACGAAGTTCTCCCGGGCGCGCTCAATCGCCTGGGGCGTGGCGGATGGGTCGTGCAGCCAGTCGCACACCGCGCAATCGGCCACCGGCGAGGCGACGTCGACCGTTGGACATCCGCAGCAGGGGCAATCGGTCCATTGCGCGTCCGCCTCCACCCCCGTCACTCCGTTCAGGTGATTGCGGTACTCGGCGAGCGTGGACGGCGGGGCCGTGGACCCCTCGACGCGCCTCGGTGCCGGACGAAGGTAGCGCCAGCCGACCGCGCAGAGGATCAGCGTGAGGCCGACGAGTACGAGAAGCTGCATTCGACGACCCTTCTTTGGTTGGTCGGAACGCGATTACCAGTAGAAGAAATACCACTAACCGGCCGCGCTTCGCACTACCGCATCCGTGCCAGGCAACGCTATCCCGCTCCGGAGCGGCGGTGCGCCTTCCCTGGCGTGCACCAAGCCCCCGCGAGTGCGGCTGAAGAGCACATAACTTCGCTATGGAGATCATCAGCAGGGGTGCTCCGTTCCCGCCTGCACCCATCCCATCGGTTCGTGCGGCCTCTAGCGCGATCACTCAGGGTAGGTTCATCAGTCCTTCCCCCGACCTCTCACTTATTCTCCCTGGGCCGCGCCCCCCGGTGCTTAGGAACTGTGCCGGCTCTCTCATCATCCCACCGCACCTGTTGGATCACATGTTGAATATGTCCCGCCGGGAAAAACATCCTATCACCGAACTTATCGGCCGGGTACCGCCGCACACGTTCGTTAAGGAAACCCTCAGCCGCCTCAAGGGAGTGCGTAAGGTATCGGTCCGCTGCTTGATAGTTGTTCGCGAGCAGTAGCTTGCATATCAACACACCCCCGACCGTTTCAGTACACGCTTGGCGAGTTAGTGCCGTGGTTATCCTCTCAATCTCCTCCTTTGGGACCAGTCCCAGCCGACCAACGGCGTAACGCACGGAATCGAGACGGAAAAGCTCATCGGCTTCGAAACGACCGGTTTTTACCTCGCAGATGAGGCCTACCGTACGACGGCCAAATTCAAGCCGCTGTTTAAGAAACTCGTCCCAATCGTCATGCTGCCCACCCACTTCCTCGTACACGTGTGGCGGCCGAATTCCGATCAGGTCTACATCAGCGGAATGTGCAACGCGGCTCGACTGGTGAACAACAAAGTTCGTCACCAAAAAGAACCCGTTTAGTCGCAAGTACCAATACGCGATCTCTTCGCCATAATTAATCATGAGGGCTGTTCCTTGTTAGCCATCCAAGCTTAACTCGGTGACACGTCTTAGCTTCCCGCCGGTCATCGCCCGAGCACGCGCGCCAGGAGCTCCGGCATCGCGTGGAAGTGGTCGACGTGGTCCGGCGCCGAGTTGCCCGCGTAGCCGATGACCTGGAAGCGTCCCGCGCTCGCCTCGCTGAGCTGCTGCATCCCGCGAGGGCCCCAGCGCAGCCGGCGCGTGCGGCGCAGGCCCAGCTCGCGCAGGAGCCAATCCGCCGTCTCGGTGGTGCTGGCGTAGGTGCCGGGAAAGATCTCGGAGTGCGTGACGAGGAACCGCTTCTCGCTGCGCACCGCCGCGCGCGCGAATGCCGCGAACGCCGCGAGGTTGGTGGTGTCCAGCGTACCTCCCCCGGCCAGCGGCGTGCCCTCGGGGACGTACGACGTGTGCATGCCGTCCAGCAGGAGCACCGCGTCCACACGCGCGAAGTGGCGGGGCTCGCGCAGGATGGCGCGCACGGCCCCGTGCCCGGCGGAGAACCCCGCCAGCGTCACGCGCCGCAGCCGCACCGTCCTTCCGCCGACCGCCGACACCTCCGCGGCGATGCCCGCCAGGAGCGAGTCGAAGGCGGCCGGCTCCGCGTAGGTGCGGTGGTAGATTCCCGACCCCGCGCCCAGGTTCACCACCGCCACCACGCGCGCCCATGTGCGGCTTGCTGGGGCAGCCACGCCGCGCCGTGGAAGTGGATGACGACGTCGATGGCCTCGCGCCTCCGCGCATCGTCCGGCACCAGGAGCTCCACGGGCCTTCCCCCCGGCCCCGCGAACCAGCGCCTGGCGCCCGCGACGTCCCGCTTCACGAGGCGCTCGTGCGCGCGCGTCTCCTCCACCATCGGCGACGGGTTCTGCGACGCCGCGGGGGTCTGCGCCGCCGCGGGCGCCATCCACACCAGCGCCGCGATCGCAACGGCGATGGCGCGCACGGCCGTCCTTCCCGCGCTCGTCAGGCGCTCAACCGTGCGGAGGCGAGGCAAACCCGTCATCCAGCCGCCGCAGCCAGCGCCAGTGCAGCAGAAAGAGCCCGGCCGCGATCAGGCTCAGCAGCCCGTTGGTCACCAGATTTCGGCCGGTCCACGGCGTCCCTCCTGGCCAGAGTGCTCGCGAGTCCGATCCAGGGGATCAGCGGGAATCCAAGGATGATGAGCGGAAGCCAGAACAGCGCGGGCGAGGCGAATGCGAAGCTCAAGCGCGGTCTTACGGGACGATGAGCTTCCACTCGTAGTCATGCGGGACCCTGGCCGCTGCTGGGCACGAGGTCGCAGAACGCGAACCGCGCGTCGCGCAGCACCACCTCGCCCACCGTGTAGGGCACCGGATGCCGGAACCTCGGACCCGCGGACACAAAGGTGTGGAACTCGCCCCTTTCGCCGCACGGGTCCACGTCGGCGGGGAGATCCGCGAGGAGCGCCGCATCGTAGGAGCGCCCCGCGAACGCCGCCGACAGCACCTGCGTGTCCACGCAGACCAGCCGCGCCACGATGCCGCTCGCGAACACCTCCCTCGCCAGATCGTGCGTCGGCTCGCCCCAGAGCGGAAAGAGCGCGCCGAAGCCGAGCGCCTCCACTCGCTCCTCTCGATACCGCCGCACGTCCTCCAGGAAGATGTCACCGAACGCCAGCCGCCTCACCTCGGGCATGCGCGCGCGCAGCTCACCGAGCGCGCTGGCGAGGGCGGCATCGTACGCCTCATTCGTGCTATGGGGCGCGAGCGTGACCTCCTGGAGCGGCAGTCCCAGCGCCTCGGCCTGCGCGTGGAGCAGCGAGCGGCGCACGCCGTGGATGCTCACCCGGTCGTACTCCGCCGTCACCGTCGTGAGCAGCCCGGCCACCTCGACGCGCGCATCGGCCCGCAGCCGGGCCAGGGCGAGCGCGCTGTCCTTGCCGCCGCTCCAGCTGAGGACGACCGGCTCCCTTGCAGTCACGGGGTAGCCGCGAGATCAGGGACACGACCGCCATCGTGAGCGGCGTCCAGATGCTCCAGCACCGTGCGCTGCAGGTCGCGGATCTGCTCGGCATAGGCGTCGTGCTGCTCTTCCAGGCGCCTGACCTCCGCGCCCCCTTCCGACGGCTCCTCCTTCGCCTCGGCCGAGAGGGCGAGCTGCCGCTCGGCGTGTCCTTTCTGGTGATCCAGGAGGTGGATGGCATCGGAGACGCCCTCCACCTCCCGCTGCAGACGGGCGCGTGCTTCTTCCGGCAGCATGCCCTCCGCATGGAGCGCCTGCACGGCATCGAGCAGGAGGTAGCGGGCCATGGTATGCCCGCAGGCCAGGTTGCGCGCCCGCACCTCGGGGCTGCACAGGCCGATACGCACGACCGCCTGCTCCGGCTCGCCGCGCCACACCCGCAGAACGGCTCCGTTTTCGATGCGGACCCGCTCGTGGAACATGCGGCACCGCGTCACCTGGAGCGACGCGATCCGGTCGCGCAGCGATTCGAGGGAGTCAACCGGCATCGTGGGGGGTCGGTGGATCAGGTGCGGTCAGCAGGCACTGCACGCTGCGGCAGCGGCTTCGCGAGACGGCGGCTCACCAGGGGTCCGTAGCCGGCCAGAAGTACGACTCCGATCAGCCACAGCCAGAACAGCAGCCGCACCGTCGCCCGCCAATCCGGGCCGGCGGGCCAGACGTCCAGATAGTAGTGCGGCGGCTTGCGCTCCAGGTAGACCCAGATGCTGTCGCCTTCGCCGAGCAGCCGGTGCGCATGCTTTGCCGGGGCGACGAGGCGGCCGCCACCGTCGTTGTAGCGGTAATAGACAAGCAGGTTTCCAAAGATGTTCTCGCCCATCACGACGCCTCGCGCGGAGTCCGCCCGGGCGAGCATCTCCGGCACGCCTCGCCGCTCCTGCCAGTGCGACCACACGATCAGGATCGAAACGGGCGCCAGGAACACGGCCGGCCGCATCAGCACGCCGGGCGCCAGCAAGATGTGCTGCACGGCGAGCCCGGCCCCGAGCCCGAACAGCGCACCGATGGACACGAGCAGCAGGCAGATGACGACGAAGTCCGCGTCGACGGTGGACGGAAGGCCGAGGTACAGGATGATGCCCGCCATCGCGCCAGCACCAAGCGCGGCTCCGCCGCGGCCGGGCGTAATCGGCGGAATCGTCATACCGTGCCCGCCGCCGCTTCAGGGCGAGCTTTCAGGCCGGCGGAGCTCGCCTCGTCCGCGTGCGGCGTGCGGCGTGCGGCCGACGCGCAGAGACAGCGGCCACCGCACGGTGATCTGCACTTCGGGATCGCCCCAGCGCTTCTCGAGCTCGGGCCTGAGCTCCGGGAGCGGATCGCGGCCGGTTGCTTGGATGAATCGCTGCGTCGCCGACCAGGTGCCGAGGTAGCCGAGCAGACCGTCCAGGCTCGCCCGCATCTCCATCGCAAACGGGGGAGCGGGGATCTCGATGAAGGGAAAGTGCAGCCCGCCATATCCTTTCTCCACCAGGCGGCGTTCCGGGGGCCAGTACGGGCCGACCGTCTCCGAATAGAAGCGGTCGAGCGTCTGCTGCAACGCCGCGTCTGGCATCACCATGTGCCCGTAGCACCAGACCGCGACCACGCCGCCGGGCCGCAGCACCCGCGCGGCCTCGGCGTAGAAGGCGGGCAGATCGAACCAGTGCAGCGCCTGCGCGACGGTGACCAGCTCCACCGAAGCCCCTCCCAATCCACTCCGCTCGGCCGACGCCACCCGGTACTCGACGTGCGGATGCGGCTCCGCGTGCGCGATCTGCTCCGCGCTCGCATCGGTAGCGACCACCCGCGCGACGTGCCCGGCGAGCGCGACGGCGGCTTGGCCGCTCCCCGTGGCGCAATCCCACGCGACCGCTGTGTTCGACACCAGCGATGCCAGGTACGAGAAGAGCGCCGCCGGGTAGCGCGGCCGGAAGCGCGCGTACTCGGCGGCGGCGCCGGAGAAGTGGTCGGCGAACTCAGCCATGCCGCCCTGCGGGCGAGACCCTCACTCGGCGACGACCTGGATGTTGTAGCGGATGTCGTTCGACTCCTTTTCGCGGATCCACCTTTCCGCGATGCCGGCCAAGCCGTGCAGCGGGTAGAGCGCGCCCCCGAGCTCCGCGACCGTCACGTCCCGCTGCGAGATCACGCGCGGCCACTGGTCGGCCGGAGACTGCGCGAGATCCCTGGCCAGGGCCCACGCGAAGTCGCGCGCCACGTCGATGCCGAAGTCGAAGATGCGGTCCTCCAGCGCGGGAGCGATCTCCTCGATGCGGGCCAGGCGCGGCGAGATCTCGGCAAGCTCATCCTCTACGACGCGCACCAGGCGGGAGAGCACCTCGTTGATCTTTTTGAAGTCGGGCCACAGCGACTCCAGCTCGGCGGGACTCGGCGCCACCGTGGCCGCGGCGATCCCCAGGTCCAGGTTGATGTGCGCGTTCATCCCCAGGAGCAGGTGCTGCACGACGAGCGGGGTGGGATCGTCCAGCGCGCCGAAGGCCACCTGCCAGCTCCGGCTGGGCTGGGCTCCCGCGCAATGCTGCTCCCACGCATGGAGGAAGCGGCTCGCGAACACGACGTCCAGCCGCTCCATGCGCGCGTTGTCCTGGAACACGTTCCCGGCCACCAGCGCGCGCCGCACGTTGGTGGTGACGCGCTCGTACAGCGCGGCGAAGTAGCCGATGCGCTCCCCCTCGCGCAACGCCTTGTCCAGAATGACGTTGAGCGCCGCGATGATCTCGTCGATGGTCTGAGGCGGAGAGGCTTGCATAAATGCCGTGAAGGGGGAGTCAGGCGTGCGGGGAATCGTCCGTGGACGAAAAGGTGAAGATGGTGACGGGCGCGGCGTCGCCTCCCAACGCGCGGTAGAAGTCGAGCGCGTGCTCGTCGTCGTTGTCCGCCGGTACGAAGATGGTCTCGATCCCCGCCCGCGCGGCCGCATCACGCAGCATCGTCATCAGCCGACGCCCGACGCCCCTGCGCTGGTGGTTCACGTGCACGGCGATGTCGAAGATGAAGATCTCCGCCGATTCCGACCGCGTCATGGGCAGCGTGTGCGCGGTCAGGCCGCCCACCAGCTCGTCGCCGTCGAAGGCCGCAAGCGCCCAGAACTCCTCTCGGGCGAGAAGGCGGTCGAGGTAGGCATCACCCAGCGGCTCGCATCCCTCGCCGAACACCTCCGCCATCAGCGTGAACAGACGCCTCGCGACGTCGCGGTCGCCCTCGCCCAGCCTCGCCACTCGCATCGTGCCCCCTGTTCTGCGTTCGGGGAAGAGTCGTTCGCGGCCCGTTGCGTGGCAAGGCCCTCGATGGTGCTATCGCATGTACGGCGGCACGTTCCGCTTGATGATCGCGAACTCCCGCTCGGTGAGCGGCAGCTTCTGCAAGGCGTTCCACGTGGCGAGCGGCGAATTGCCGCCGACCGCCCCATCGGACCCGAACAGCACGCGCTGTACGCCGAGCTGCCGGATGCTCGCCGCGAGCCGCCGCGACACCTCCGCCGATTCACCGAGCCCGCCCAGCCCGGAAACGTCGAACCACACGTTCTTCATCCGCGGGTCCCGCTCGGCGGCGGCCCGCACGAAGACTTCGAGCGCCGCCTCCACGGGTGCATCGTCCAGGCGGCCGGCCCCCGCCAGGTGCGCGATCTGCACCACCACGTCCGGCGCCGCGGGAAGGATCTCGGTGAGGAACGTCCGCGCGTACGCCGCGCCGTACGGGCGCTGACGCGTGACCGAGGGGCGCATGTGCACCACGATCGCCATTCGCCGCTCGTTCGCCATCCGGAAGACGCGCCGCACGCGCTCCACGTGTTCGGGCAGATCCAGCTGCACGTCCGAGTTCCCGAAGTGCAGCTTCAGCCCCGTCCGCAGCCGCGGATCCGCCGCGCACCGCTCGATCTCGGCGGGTGCGTAGTCGCTGAGCGGATTGACCGCGCAGAACGCGCGCAGCCGTCCCGGAAAGAGTGCCACCTGCTCCGCCGTCCAGTCGTTCTCGGCACGCACCCGCGCGTACTCGTCTGCCACGGGAGGACGGTTGGGGTTGGAGAACTGGTACGCGATGGAGAACACGGCCGCGTACCGGATTCCCGCCGAATCGAGCAGCGCGACCAGCCGCGGTGCCGTCACCCGCTCCAGCGTAGGCGAAAGCGCCTGCGTCCCCGGCCCGAACAGGTGCTGGTGGAAGTCGCCCACCGGTCTCGCGCGAGCATGCGCGCAACCCGTGCTCAGCACGACGGCCACGCAGCCCAGACGAGCCAGGATGCGAAAGCGGAGCTCAGTGGACATGGAGGGATCTCCTCGGGGCGGGATGACGACGGAGGTCGCGCATGCTGGTTTTCCACCATAGTGGTGGAAAACCAGCACCGTGCTGGATAGCTAGCGCCGCTGTCCCGCGTGCGTCAAGTGCGCGGCTTCGGCTCAGGCAGCGTCGGACGGCATCTGCAGATGATGATGTCGCGTGTGGATCTCCTGCAGACGCACGAGGTCGACGACAGGGAGCCTGCCGAACGCCGGGTGATCGACGGTGGGGCCACGCAGGTCTCTCGCGGCGCTTTCGAACGCTGCCACCGCCGCCTCGAAGCGTCCCAGGAGCACGGGCGCCGACGCGGGGGAGGTGCCTGGACGCATCACCGAAGGCGCTTTGCTGGCCGTCGGGAAACGCCCGAGCCACAGCACGGGTTTCAGCAGCAGCGTCCGGATCAGCGGCCGCAGGAACCGTGGCGGGGCCTTTCCGGGCGAGCGGCCATGGAGAACTTCGCCGCCGGTCTCGTACGCCAGCGCGACATGCTCGACGATCTGCCCCGGCGACCACTTGCCCTCCGCGCGCGGCCGCTCCCACCGCTCCGGCGGCAGCGCCCGAGCCGACGCGAGAAATGCCTGCACCGCTTGGTGATTCGCTTCAAGCGCGGTTCGAAGATCTGGCATGGCGATGATCGGGTGGCTGGTGGTCTGAGATGGCGCGTTAACGTCTGACCGCGGTGGTACGCCCGCGCCATGCGAGCTCGAGTGCGGCCGCCCCGAGCACCCCGAGCGCATACGCCGCGAAGTCGCGAGAATCGAAGCCGCTCCCCAGCACCAGGTGCCCGAGCCTGGTGGAGCGGACCGCACCCAGCGCGGGCGTATGATACAGCTGGCTCACCTCCACCGCGAAGCAGACCGCCAGGGCGATCGCGGCTCGCGCGCCGAGCGCCATCCGCGGCATGAGCGCACTGATCCACCAGGTGAGCATCGCCGCCCACAGCGCATCCCCCACGACGTCGCGCACGATGGTCGACATCGCGAAGCCGCCCAGGTGCACCGCCAGTCCGGCCACGATGGTGGCGATCGCAAGCGCAGCGTACGCGGCCCGCGCGCGGAGCTCAGGGGCGCCTAACAGCGATCTACGCCGGGCCATCTGGACCATTATGGCATCCCAGCGCTCCCGATGTCCAACGTTGGGAACAACGAGTTGGTTGCGACTGTAGGGAAACGCGGGTATCCTCCTCCGGTCCCGCACCTGAATCCCACCGCAGGACAAGATACCCCCGGCCAATCCGCCGGCACGGAACTGCCCCGTCCACGGCTCCCCTCACCGCCGTAAGCATGGCCCTCCCGGTTCGTCCGGCGTCCCACGTGGCCGCCGGTCTTCCTGAAAAAGAAGCGCTCACCCTCCGGCTGATCGCGTTGCTGGCGGTCGCCTGCATCCTGGGATTCGGGGGCGTGTACCGCGTGGCCATGCCGGGGGCGAACGATCCCTGGTCGTACCGCTTCGTGGTCGCCGCGGTCTGCGCGGCGCTGTACATCTCGTCCTACGTACCGGGCCGGCCGGGCTTCGTCTTCGTCATGCACGTGACGTTCGCGACGGTCACCGGGTGGGTCGTGCTGCTGATGGACCTCAACGACTTCGCGCCCGAGTACGCGCTTGGGCTGATGGTGATCGTGGCCGTCATCAGCATGCTATTCCGCGGCACCATCTCGTTGACGGTGTACGGGCTCGCCACGCTGGCGGCGGTGACGGTCGTCGCGTCACGGGTAGGCGAGCCGCGGATGAGCCCCCTCCTCTTCGCCAGCTACCTGGTGGCCATCCTGGGGCTGTTCTGGGTGGTGGTGCGCAACCGACTGCGCGCCGAGCTCGAGATCGCCGCCAGCGAGGAACGGTACGCGCTCGCCGCCCTCGGCGCGAACG
>DASVVI010000344.1:0-6667 GCA_036386635.1 Longimicrobium sp. | reverse complement strand
GAGCGCGAGATGATCCGCGGCGTCTTCGGCTTCTCGGACACGGTGGCGCGCGAGGTGATGACGCCGCGCACCGCCATGGCCGCCATCCCCGTGGACGCTTCCTTCGAGGAGATGCTGGACGTCTTCTTCGAGGAGGGCCATTCGCGCCTCCCGGTCTTCGAGGGGACGATCGACACCATCGTCGGCGTGATCCTCATCAAAGACCTCTTCCCCCTGCTGCGCGATGCCGAGCGCCGCGCCGGGTTCGACATGCGCGCCGTGATGCGCCCCCCGTACTTCGTCCCCGAGACCAAGCCGGTGAGCGACATCCTGGCCGAGCTGCGCCAGCAGAGCGTGCACCTGGCCATCGTGCTGGACGAGTTCGGCGGCACGTACGGCCTGGTGACGATGGAGGACATCCTGGAGGAGATCGTCGGCGAGATCAACGACGAGTTCGACGTGGCCGAGCCCGAGTTCGAGCCCACTCCCGAGGGCGACACCCTGATCGACGGCGCCGTCTCGCTCTCGGAGGTGAACGACCGCTTCCTCCTGCACCTCCCGGTGGACGACTTCGACACGCTGGGCGGCTACGTCTTCGGCACCCTGGGCCGCGTGCCGGTGGCGGGGG
Source organism: Longimicrobium sp. (assembly GCA_036386635.1). GTDB lineage: Bacteria > Gemmatimonadota > Gemmatimonadetes > Longimicrobiales > Longimicrobiaceae > Longimicrobium. The sequence continues at coordinate 6,060 of DASVVI010000344.1, read as the reverse complement.
ACGTGGTGGCCGTGCCCGGCGCGGAGGGCGAGTGGGAGCTGCGCGTGGAAGAGGTGGAGGAGCGCCGCGTGAAGTGCGTGCGGCTGTACCATCCGGTGCGGATGGGGGAGCCGGTGGCGGTGGATGGGGGTGGCGGTTGAAACCACCGGGGGATAAATCCCCCGGCTGGAACCACGCGAAGCCCACTGAAGTGGGCTCGAGAAACGCGGCGTCGACCCCCGCCTCTGTCATCCTGAGCGACGCGCCGCTCAGTCCTTGCCTCGTCTCAGATTTCTGGCGCGGAGCGAAGGATCTACTGCGCGTTGCGCGAGGCCCGAGTGTCGTGCGAACCCCGGCCCGGCGCCGGCCAGATCATTCCGCGGCTCGCAACGCGGCGAGAACTCATCGAGTTCTCGCCGTTTCTTCTGTGCCTCGTGACGGCCGACGTGTGTTGCGGGTGGCGGTGTTGTGGTGCGGGGTTGAACCAGCGGACGGTACCCATATACGATGGTGTTCAGCGCGGCTTCAAGTGGACCGCGACACCTTCGCCACTGTATGAAGGAACGAGTTCGTTGACGACGCCACCTCCGGGGTTTGACTGGGACCCATTCACGAATAGCCGCTGCGAGCGCGAGTACGGCTTCTCGTTTTTCGATCTCGTTGAGCTGTTCGAAGACAAGCGTTTTACCTATCTCGATCTCGGAGAGCGGGAGCATAAGGGCGAGATGCGCCGTGTCGTCATCGGGCGACTGCCGTGGGGCTTGATCGTTGCGGTCGTGTTTACCGTGCGCGAAGGTGTGAGGCGCCTGATCTGGGTGCGACCCGCCCGGCGAGGAGAGCGCCGCGCGTTCAACGAGTACAATGGAGTGGACAATGGCTGAGCGTACATCCGGGAAGCGCCCCCGTCGGACGTGGACTGAGGCCGAGATCGAGGCGATTGCGGCTGCGGATACGGAGTTTCCCCCGATTTCCGAGCAGGATCTCGCCCGTGCCGTGGCGGCTGCTCGGCGGGTGCCGGTCCGCGGTTCAGGCCTGTTCCGCATTGATCCGCCCGTAGCCGATGCGAGCGAGCCGGAGCGTCCGTGATCTGAGTCGATCGCGGGGATCGCCCCGGCGCGCCTTGAATCGCGCCCCTGCGGTGCGTTAAGTTGCGCGTTCGCTTCGATCGATCCCTATCCCGGTCTTCATACATGCGCTCCGACGAGATCCGCACCCGGTTCCTCGACTACTTCGCCCGGCAGGGGCACACCGTCCGGCCGTCGGCGTCGCTGGTGCCGGGGGACGATCCCACGCTGCTGTTCACCAACGCGGGGATGGTGCCGTTCAAAAAGGTGTTCCTGGGGGCGGAGAACCCCGGGTACACGCGGGCGACCACGTCGCAGAAGTGCGTGCGCGCGGGCGGCAAGCACAACGATCTGGAGCAGGTGGGCGTCACCGCACGGCACCACACCTTCTTCGAGATGCTGGGCAACTTCTCGTTCGGCGACTACTTCAAGCGCGACGCCATCCGCTTCGCGTGGGAGCTGCTGACGGAGGAGTACGGCATCCCCAAGGAGCGGCTGTGGGTGACGGTGCACTACACCGACGACGAGGCCGAGAAGCTGTGGCTGGAGATCGCCGGGGTGAAGCCGGAGCGCATCTTTCGGCTGGGCGACAAGGACAACTTCTGGCAGATGGCCGACACCGGCCCCTGCGGTCCGTGCAGCGAGATCCACTTCGACCTGCGCCCCGAAGGCGAGCGCGGGACGGAGGTGTCGCGGGAGCAGTTCGAGGAGTTGGGTGAGGAGGGGCAGTTCCTGGAGATCTGGAACCTTGTCTTCATGCAGTACGACCGCGACGCGGACGGCAACCTCAACCCCCTCCCCGCGCCCTCCATCGACACGGGGATGGGGCTGGAGCGCCTCGCCTCCGTGCTGCAGGGGGTGAAGGCGAACTACTTGACCGACCTCTTCACCGACATCATCGACCGCGCGGTGGCGACGGTGGGGGTGCCGTACGAGTACGACACTCCGCAGGGCGTGTCGTACCGCGTGCTGGCCGATCACGGGCGCGCCACGGCCTTCCTCCTGGCGGACGGCGTGTTTCCGTCCAACGAGGGGCGCGGCTACGTGCTGCGCCGCATCCTGCGCCGCGCCGTCCGCCACGCCTACCTCCTCGGCCGCCGCGAGCCGACACTTGTGCACGTGGTGGAGGCGGTGATCGATCGCATGGGGGGCGTCTTCCCCGAGCTGAACGCGCGCCGCGAGTACATCCTGCGCAACACGCGGGCGGAGGAGGAGCGCTTCCTCGCCACGGTCGATGCCGGGATGAAGCGCTTCGACGAGCTCGCTCCCGCCGGCGGGAGCGGCACGGTGAGCGGCGCGGACACCTTTCGCCTGTACGACACCTTTGGCTTCCCGCCCGACCTCACCGAGCTGATGGCGGCCGAGCGCGGCTACTCGGTGGACATGGAGGCGTTCGAGAACGAGCTGGAGGCGCAGCGCCGCCGCTCGCGCGAGGACCGCGCGGCTTCCGGGATTGGCGTGGGCGCGGACGCGCTGGCGGACGGTTGGGAGGCGGTGGGCGATGCTGCCGGCGCGGAGCAGGACTATGCCGCCTACCGCGCCGTCTCCCTGGACACGGACATCCTCGCCTTCCGGCGGATGGAGGACGGACGAGTGGCGCTGCAGCTCCGCGAAAACCCGTTCTACGCCGAGAGCGGCGGCCAGGTCTCGGATGCCGGGCACGTGCGCGGCGACGGGTGGTCGATGAAGGTGGAGGAGGTGCGCAAGGTGAGCGGGCGCGTCGCCGTGGTCGGGCCGGTGGAGGGCGGCTTCGCGCCGGGGCTGGTGCGCGCGGAGGTGGAGGAGCCGCCGCGCCGCGACACGGAGCGCAACCACACCGCCACGCACCTCCTGCACGCCGCCCTGCGCGCCGTGCTGGGCGAGCACGTGCACCAGATGGGATCGCTGGTGGCGCCGGAGCGGCTGCGCTTCGACTTCTCGCACAGCGGGCCGATGTCGCCGGCCGAGATCACCGACGTGGAGGGGCGCGTCAACCGCGCGATCTGGGCGAACACACCGGTGGAGCCGCGCGAGATGGGGTACCAGGACGCGATCGGCCTCGGCGCGATGGCGCTCTTCTCCGAGAAGTACGGCGACGTGGTGCGCGTGGTGGACATCCCCGGCGTGTCGATGGAGCTGTGCGGTGGGACGCACGTGCGCACCACGGGGCAGATCGGACTGTTCCGCATCGCGTCCGAGAGCGGGGTGGCGGCGGGGGTGCGGCGCATCGAGGCAGTCACCGGACCGCAGGCGTTCGAGCGCGTGCGCCGCGACGAGGCGATGCTGCGCGAGGCGGCCGCCCTCCTGAAAACCCGCGAGGAGAATCTCGTCCCGCGCATCCAGCAGGTGCTCGGGGAGCAGCGCGAGCTGCAGCGCGCGCTGGAGAAGGCGCGCACCCAGGGCGGTGCGGACGTCATCGGCCGGCTGCTGGACTCCGCGCACCAGGTGGACGGCGCGCGCGTGATCGCCTCCACCGTCGACGTAGCGGACGCGGACGAGCTGCGCGCGCTGGGCGACCAGCTTCGCGAGCGGCTGGGGAGCGGGGTGGCCGTGCTCGCCGCCGCGCTCGGCGACCGCACCACGATCTTCGCGGTGTCCACGGACGACATGGTGACCCGCGGCGTGCGCGCGGACCGGGTGGTGCGCGAGGTGGCGGCGCTGGCGGGGGGGAAGGGCGGCGGCAAGCCGCACATGGCGCAGGCCGGCGTCACGCAGCCGGAGCGCGTGCCCGAGGCGCTGGAGCGCGTCCCGGAGATCGTCCGTCCGATGCTGGCCGGGGCGTGAGCGCCGCCGCCGACTGGCTGCGCGCCCGCCTCTCTGACGCCCCTCCCTCGCTGCTGGAGCGGATGGTCGCCGCGCTTCCGCGGGAGGGTGAGGTGCCGGATGCGCTCGCAGCGGGGGCGATGTCGCTGTACGAGCAAGTCCTGCGCGGCACGGGCGGGCGGGAGGATGCGCTCCCGCTCCTAGCCGCCGACGCGCTCCTCACCCACGCCCTCGAGGCCCGCGCGGAGATGGACGCGGACAGGGTGGGCGAGTTCGCGGAGGCGTGGGGCGGAGCGGGGAGGATCGGGGCGCTGGCGGAGGGGTGAACGCCGGGGGGATGAACGCCGGCGCCGAAAACCCGGGGGCTGAAGCCCCCGGCTGGAACGACGCGAAGCCCACTGAAGTGGGCTCGAGGAGCGCGGGATCGGACCCGGAGTCCGCGCAGGCGGACTTTGTGCTGTTGTAGCCGCGAGTTTACTCGCCTGGTACCTCGGGAGGGAGTGGATGGCGATGAACCGGTGGATCGTGTGCGGGTGCGCGGCGCTCGCGGCGTGCGGAGGCGGGGCGAAGAAGGAGGAGCCGAAGCCGGGGGCCGGCGAGTCAGCGATCATCAGCGTCGCGCCGCCGGCGAGCGCGAGCAAGTTTTCGCGTGCGGACACGGCGTGGTCGGTGACGCCGCGCGGGATCGGGTCGGTGAAGGTGGGGTCGAATGCGCGCGACGCGCTGGGGCTCAACGTGACGCTCGCGGATGCGCCGGGCGCCACGCAGGCGTGCGCGTACGTGCGGTCCGGCCGGCTTCCCGCCGGGGTCGGCGTGCTGGCCACGAAGGGGGAGGTGGCGCGCATCGACGTCGACTCGGGACGGGTGGCGACGCTGGAGGGCGCGCGAATCGGCGATCCCGAGGAGCGCGTCCGGCAGATCTACGCGGGCCGCGTGAGACAGGAGCCGCGCAAGTACACCGAGGGTCACTACCTCGTGGTGACTCCCGCGGACAGCGGGTACCGCATCATCTTCGAGACGGATGGCAAGGCCGTGACCAGCTATCGTGCCGGGCGCATGCCCGAGGTGGCGTGGGTGGAGAAGTGCGGGTGAGGGCGCGCGCGCTGGCCGCCGCGGCGCTGGTGCTGGCCGGGTGCGGCAAGGAGAGCGGCGACTTCAACGGGCGCGTGGGCGGCACCATCGAAGGGCCCCTCGCCGGGACTTCCTGGTACTGCGAGAGCCCCGGCGGCGTCCAGTTGACGATGGAGGACGAGCGGCGCAGCTCGGTGATCACCTTCATCGGGGCGCCCGGCTCCCTCACGCCCGGCGCCTGGCTGCTCGGAATGCAGCCCCAGCCGGGCGGCTTCAGGGTGGACGCGGCCCTGGACGCCTATCCGGACCCCGATGCCGAACGCCTCGCGATCCACGTGCGCGGCGGCAAGCTCACCATCGACGCCGTGCGCGACGGCGTCGTGTCCGGGCGCTACGAGGCGGAAACGGTCACCACGGACGTGAAGCCCACGACGCATCCGGACGGCCGCGTGGGGCGGGTGCCGAACGCGGCGGGGACGCTGGTCGGCTTCTTCAAGGCGGTGCGGCGCGAGTGCCCGTCGTCCGGCGCGGCAAAGCAGTAGCGTTCTGCACCCGAACCGAATTCCAATGCCCGACATCCTGAAGCTGCTGGCCAAGGCCCGCGCCGCCGAGAAGGCGCAGGCGCTCTTCTACCGCGCCCTCGCAGCGGAGGCGGAGGAGCGCGGCGCCGCGGCGCTCGCCGAGCGCTTCAACGACCTGCACGCGGACGAGCAGCACCACCTTTCGCGGCTCTCGGTGCGGCTGATGGAGATGGGCGCTCCGCTCGTGGAGCTGGGCGAGATGAAGGGCGAGTTGGTGGGGATGGACGGATGGGAGCCCGTTGCGCGCCTGCGCGAGGAAGCCGAGGTGCATCGCTACGAGGCGCTCCTGGCCGAACCGCTCGATCCGAAGACCGACGCGCTGCTCCGCGAGATCCTGGACACGGAGCGGCACCACGCCGAAGAGCTGGGGGGCAAATGGACGCCGGCCTGAGCATCGACCTGCGCGGGCGGCGCGCGCTCGTCACCGGCGGCTCGCGCGGCGTGGGGAGGGCGACGGCGCTCCTCCTGGCCCGCGCCGGCGCCGACGTGGGGATCGGATACCTGAGCCGTGCCCGCGAGGCTGAGTCCGTCGTCGCCGAGCTGCGGGCGCTGGGCGTGCGCGCCTTCGCCGCGTCGGCGGACGTGGGGACGGCGGAGGGGGCGCGCGTCCTCTTCGACCGCTG
>DASVVI010000343.1:0-5867 GCA_036386635.1 Longimicrobium sp. | reverse complement strand
CCCTCACCCCAAACCCACCACCGCCCGCGCCGTCTAAGGTACTTCGGTGATGATGCCGAAGGTGTCGGGAGCCCTGTCCAGCGGGCCGGCGAGCCAGATGCGCGCCCCGTACTTGCCGCGCAGCGCCACGGGGGTGAAGGCCAGCGGCACCCGGCGCCCGTCCTCCAGCACCAGGACATCGCGGGCGCCGTCGCGCGCGAGGACGCCGTCAACGGCTGGTACACCCTCGGCGGCGCGGACGGTGACGCGCTCCACGCGAAAGGTGCGCGGGCCTTCGGGGCGGCCTCGCACCATCACTTCCAGCGCGGCGAGTTGCAGGAGGACGGCGCGCTCCCCATCCAGCGTCACCGCGCCGCCGCGCGCGTCCATGAGCGCGATCGACGTTCCCGGCTCGGAGCCCACCACCTCCACCCGGCCGCGCAGGGTGTCGGCGGCGGCGCGGGCGTCGGCGGGGGGCGGGGCTCCCGGCGCGCACGCAACGGCGAGCGCGCAGGGAGCCACGATGGACAGCTTCACTACTGGATCCGGGTGACCGCCAGCCGCAGCGTGCTGGGGATGGCGGAGCCGCCACTGCCCTGCAGCTTGATCAGCTGCGGGGCCGTCTGCGTGCCCGAGAACTCGTACCAGAGCACGCCGCCGCCGCGCAGCGTGGTGATGGGGGCCGGAGTCGAGAAGGCCCCGAAGGCGAGCGCCGTGGGCACCAGCGGGTACGCCAGCGAGTAGGTCCCCGGGATGTCCGCGTTGAAGCCGGCGTAGATGCTCCGGAAGTTCCAGGTGGGCATCTGGATGTCCGGGCTCGCCGCGCCGGCCATGAGCGGGTGGTCGTCCGCCGCCAGCGCCAGCGACCATCCGCCCAGGAGCTGGTCGATCGGCACGCCGACGCGGTTGGTCAGGTTGGTCACCCCCACGTCGCTCGATTCGATGAGCGCCGAGAAGAAGGCGGCGTCCGACGCGGCGTAGCGGTCGATGGAGTAGCGGACCAGCGACCAAGAGATCGCGTACCAGTAATTTCCGGTGTCCGACGACGTCGCGCCGAACGGCGACAGGATCCGCGCGTTGGTGCCGAACATGTGCGTGTACATGGAGCTGAAGTGCCGCTGCATGATGTTGGCTGGCCGGCGCGGGTTGGCGTCGCACTCCGGGAAGCCCGGGCGGAAGTCGCAGTAGGTGTTGATGGGGTTCGCGCCCGTCCCGTGCCCGGTGTTCGCCTTCCACGCCACGTTGTCCACCGCGTTGCGCATCCACAGCTCCTCGGCGTGGCGCGCCGTCCCCTCCTCCAGCCACGACGCCTCCAGCGGCGCGCTGTGCACCGTGCGCGCGGCCATCGACACCACGTGCTTGGTCTCGTGGATGAAGGTGGAGCGGATCGTACGATACCAGTTGTCGGCGGTGTTGCCGCTGTAGCCCGACCCCGCCGTCACCGGCTGGTAGGCGTAGAAGAACTGGCCGAAGTTGCTGGCGCCGTTGGCGCCGGCGGTGCCGGTGTACGGTCCGCCCACGGCGTAGGTGGTCGTGTCCGTGTTGGCGAACTGGTCGCACGAGATCACGAAGCCCGCCACGCCGCTGAACGAGTTGTTGATGCGCGGCGTGAAGAGCGCCACCAGCACTCCGTTGTTGTCGGTCTCCGCGTCCCGGCGCAGCACGTCGCCGAAGTTGTTGCGGATGATCGGCTCCATGTCCGAGTTGAACTGGTTGCCGATCTTCTGGTAGTTCGCGGCCATCGTGGCGTTCAGCGACGACTTGAAGGCGTCCGGCGTGGCGTCGTCCTCGTAGATGGCGACCTTGCCGTTGTAGTACACGCGGGTGGCGCTCACCACGTAGAAGTTGCTGCAGATGCTGGCCGCGTTGATGTTGGAGACGCGGAAGGTGCGCGTCACCGGCGGCTCCACCTGTGCGGCGGCCACCACGTTGCGGCGGGCGCGGTTCTGCATGCTCGCGTTCCGGCTGCGAAGCTCCTCGTACGCGATGCGGTTCTTCTCCAGCAGCTCCTCGTGGCGCTCGTCCGTGCGCATCTGGGCGGCGTTGGCCACCTGCGCATACAGCCCCGGGAGCGTCACGTTCGCCGCGGCCGCCTGTGCCGCGGCGACCGCGGGCTCGCCGTCGGGAACGAGCTGGAACGGGGAGTTGGACGAGGGCGAGGTGCTGGCGCTGAACACGGATACGATGTAGCGCGCCGTGCCCCCGGCGGAGGTCAGCTCGTTGCACGCCACTTCCGCGTTGTTGGTCAGGATGAGCGCCTGCCCGATCCCCACCGTCCGCTGGTTTCCGAGCAGGGCGGCCGTCTTCGCGGCTCCGCGCAGGCTGGCGCGTGTGGCGTACACGGGCACGTTCCCGGACAGGACGCACGGAACCGTGACGGTGAGCGAGGTGGCGGTCGCCGCGCTCGGCACCACGTTGGTACCGCCGATGTTGACGACGTTGTTGGCGGCCGTGGGGTCGAAGTTGATCCCGGTGATCGTGGCCGTGCCGCCTGGCACCATCGGCGACGGCGACACGCTGGTGACCTGCGGCGCGATCGTCTGGAGCGCCCCGGCCGGCATGTGCGTCGACACCCAGAGCGTGAAGGTAAAGGTGTTGACCGTGGCCGGGACGTTGAACTGCCAGCGCTTGGACGACGAGACTTCGCCCGACGCCAGGATCCCGTCCACGCCGAGTTCCGTGCCGGCGCTGCCGCCGTACTGGAAGTAGTCCTGCGGCTCGGAGCCGCTGAACACCGCCTGCCCGGTCTCGTTCGCGACGGTGATCTGGCCCGTGCCGCTGGTGGCCGTGGGCGCCACGGGGATGACCACGCGCACCCCTTCCAGGTTGGGAACGGTGCCGTCGTCGGTGGCCATGGCGAGGTTGGCCAGGTTCTGCACCGTCAGGTCGAACGCGAAGACCTCGGTCGCGTACGCCACGTTGGACGAGGTGAGGCGCAGGTACGTGCCCTGGCCGCCCACCGTGCGGCGGTCGAGCGCGGGGGTGCCGGGGCGGCGGTCGAACGAGGCGCCTTCCGGCGTGAGCGGCTCACACGTCACGATCCCCGTGGCGACCGCCGCCGTGCAGGCGAGCTGCGCGGTGGTGCCCGGGGGTGCATCCGGGTGCAGAACCGCCATCGGGTTCGACGGGCGGTCGCTGCACGCGGCGGCAAGGAGGACCAGTGCCACGCCGTAGGGGCGTGTGCGGCCGGGAAGGTGGAGTCGCATCGGTGCGTCCTCGGGCGGTGCGGGGGGGCTGCCACGGACACGTGCCCGGGAAGCGGAGGGGCGGCGGCGGAGCGCCGGCGCCCGTGGAAAGACTGTGACTACACCGTCATCACGGTATGGAAGACGGGTTGCGCGCGCTTCCGGCGCCGGTGTCGATCTCATGGATCACCCCGGGCGCGGCGGGATCGACCCAGCGGAGCTGGCCGCCGGTGGCGCCGAACTCGGTATAGACCAGGCGGCCGTCCGCGGTCCAGGCTGGCTGCCCTTCCGAGGCGGCCCGGTTAGTGAGCTGCACGACCTGCCCATCCGACCGGCGCAGGACGAAGATGTCGGCGGCGCCGTTTCCGGAACGGGTGCTCGCGAACGCCACGAAGCGGCCATCGCCGCTCACGGCGGGCTCGACGTCCGCCGAGATGCCCCCGACGAGCAGCGTCGCGGTACCGGCGAGCGGAAGCTCGAACAGGTCCGCGGTGCCGTTCACGGTCGACATGAATACGAGGCTCCCGTCCGCGGGGGCCCACGACGGGGACGATTCCACCGCTTCGGTCGAGCTGGAGAGCGCTTGCGCCCGTCCGCTCCCGTCGCCAGCCGCCCTGAACAGCTTGGTCACACCCGCCACGTCCAGCGCGTACGCCAGGCGGCTCCCGTCCGCCGACAGCGCCGGAGCGCTTTCGTTGGTGCTGCTGGTCGTGATGCGCGCCGCCGCGCCGCCGGCGAGCGGCATGGAAAAGAGCTCCGCGTTCCGGTCGGCCCGGAAGCTGACGAATACCAGCCGTCCCGCGGCCACGGTCGGGTCCAGGTCATCCGCCGCGTCCGTGGTGATCTGCGAGAGCTCGCCGCCATCCAGCGCGACACGCCAGATGTCGCGGTTGCCGTCCGCTACCCGGTCGAACACGATGGAAGGGGGCACGGCCACCGACAGCGCCTGCGTGGCTGACTCACCCTTCACGGTCGCCACGACCGAGACGGTGCCCGTCCGGATCAGTCGTACGGAGTCGCCCCCGAGCGGCTGCACCGCATCGGCCGGATCGAAGGAGTAGACGACGTTCGCGGGGGAGAGCGCGACGTCCCCGCGAGCGACGCTCACCCGGATCGTGGAGCCACGCTCCAGCCGCCCCGCGACGATCACGCTCAGAGGCGCCCGTTCACCCGGCCCGGCAGGCGAATCGCAGCCGCCGACGAGGAGACCACACGCGACGAGCGCCAGACCGAATCTTGCCCGGAGCATCAGGCGCCCACCACCGCGACAGGGGAGCTGAGCGCGTCGGACACGCGATTTCTGCGGGCGTAGGTCAGCGACACGATGCTGCGCGGAACGGGACGCAGGCCCGGCTCGGCCGCGGGCGCCCAGGGACTCTGCGGATAAGCGCGCAGCCATTGCATCTTGCCCATGGAGCGCGCGCAGCGGATGCAGGGAAACGCATCGAGCTCGCCGCCGTCACCGCGCGGGGCGGCGGCGATGCGCTGCAGCTCGAGCGCCGCGACGTAGCGCGGCCATACCTCGGCCAGCGAGATCTCGTGGAGATCGGCAACTACGTCTGCGTCGTTGAAGCCGTACTCGCTCAGCTGGCAGCAGATGGAGAGGCGTCCGCGAGCGTCGACGTACACGCGCTTCCGCTCGAAGCTGTCGCACACCATCTCCTCGCCCACGGCCGGGGAGCCATAGTCGAGCCGCACGCGCGTACGGCGCGCTTCCCGGCCCAGCGCGATGATCTCGTCGCGCACGGCGTACCACTCGTGCGGAGCGAGGTCCGTGTCGCGCGCGGCGCTCCCGCCCACCGGCTGCGCCAGGACGAAGCTGATCGCCGTGCACCCGAGCGCCTCCGCAAGGTCCGCCGCCTGGCGCAGCTGGTGCCGGTCACGCCGGTCCACCACGAAGCCGAGCGAAGTCGGAATGCCCCGCGACGTCAGCATGGCGATGGCCAGCAGGATGCGGCGAAACGAACCGCGCCCGCGCTCCGCGTCGTGAACCGCTTCGTCGCCCCCGGAGAGGGAGAGGCGGACCCGCTCGGGAGGCGAGCGGTCCAGCCCGGGAATCAGCCGCCGCATGTGCCACCCGTTGCTCGTGAACGAGTAGCGCACCCCCCGTTCATGCAGCCCGGCGATGATCCGGTCCCATCCCGGGTGGATCGTCGGCTCGCCGCCCGTCATGTGGATCTCCACATCGGTCCAGAGCGCGCCTCCCTGCTCCGCGATGGAGTGGATCAGACCCACGTCCAGGTTGCGCACCGTAGTCACGTCGTCGCGAATGCAGTGGGCGCAACGCAGGTTGCAATGCTCCGTGATCGCGATTCCAACGAGCATCGGTGCGGGCCGGGTGAGCGGGAGGGGACTCAAAGGAAGGGATCGAGGTAGGGCACGTTTTCGACGAAGAGGGAAGGATCTACCCTCCCACGACCGTTCCGCCGCCGCCGCCGGTGCTTCCCTCGCTCGGGATGGTGCCGCCTGACTGCAGCGTAAGGTCGGTGAGACGCGGCAGATCCCTGACTTCAGGAGCTACCCAGGCTGAGCGTTGCGTCGCGCGGGGAGAAGTCGAAGGGATGGGCGAAGCGTTGCGGCTCATCGTGGTCCGGGAAGAGGGAGAGGGACGGCGGGTACGACGGTGGGGAACTGCTTGAGAACGGCCTTGGAAGGGCTCGGATAAGCTAACGCGTACGGTGGGCCCGCACAAGCGATTCTTGC
>DASVVI010000342.1:0-2620 GCA_036386635.1 Longimicrobium sp. | reverse complement strand
GGCGCGCGGTGGCGACGCGCAGGCCGATCTTCATCCACAAGAGCAAGTTCGACGTGTTCGAGGGGAACCGCGCTACCGACGACCTCATCCGCGCCCTTCGCGAAGAGCTGAAGAAGCCGGTGGAGGTGTTCGTGGCCGGCGTGGCGCGCGACGTGTGCGTCAAGCAGGCGGTGGAGGGGATGCTGGCGCCGCAACGCGCCCTCCCCGTGACCCTGATCACGGACGCGACGTGGGGGCTGGGGATCGAAAAGGAAGAGGAGAGCCTGGCGCGATGGCTCGCGTCCGGAGCGGCCCTCATGACCACGGCGGGACTCGCCATGCGCGACTCATGACGCCCAACGAGCGCATCCGCATCACAAACGGCGACATCACGAAGGTTGACGTGGACGCCATCGTGAACGCCGCCAACACCTCGCTGCTCGGCGGCGGCGGCGTGGACGGCGCCATCCATCGAGCTGCGGGACCGGAACTGGTCGCCGAGTGCCGCATCCTGCGCGGCTGCCGTACGGGGGAGGCCAAGATCACGCGCGGCTACAGGTTGCCGGCGCGTTGGGTGATCCACACCGTCGGGCCCGTATGGCAGGACGGGAGTCATGGCGAGGATGAATTATTGGCCTCCGCGTGGCGCAATTCACTGGCGCTCGCCACGGAGCGCGCGCTGCGCACCATTGCATTTCCCTCGATCAGCACCGGCGCATACCGCTTCCCGCTGGCGCGAGCGGCGCGCATCGCAATCGCCACCGTGCGTACACATTTGCGCGAGAACGAGCTTCCGGAGGAGGTCACGATAGTGTGTTTCGGCGACGAGGCATACCAGCACTACTTGACGGCACTCGCCGCCGCGGATTAAATGTTGCGTACCGGCAACATTGCGCGTCCACAGGACCGCAACCCGGCCCGCAACGTGGTGCTCCGCCCGCACGACCGTGCGCGCGAAAGCCCCAGAACATGACACCCTATGACCGACCTGCGTGAAGTCAGAGCGCTGCTCGACGAGATCAACGCGGCGATTTCCAGCTACGACCCCGTGCTCAAGGAGCACGCGCGCGACATCCTCCTGCAGCGCGCCTTCCAGGGCGGAGGCCGCTCGTCCGCCTCGACCGGCGGCGCTTCCACCGAGGAAAGCACGGCCACCGAAGAGCCCGTCAAGCGCCGTCCGGGCCGTCCCAAGGGCTCGGGAACGGGTCCGCGGCGGCCGGTGGCGCAGGTGGGCGCGCTGGTGGAGCAGTGGCGCCCGGAGACGATGGCGGAGCGCGCGCTGCTGGGCGCGTACGTGCTCTCCAAGGGCCGTCCGGACCGCACCGTCACCAGCCAGGCGATCAACGCCGAGCTGAAGCGCAACGGCCTCCCGGTCCCCAACATCACGCGCGCTATCGAGTCGAACCTGCGCTCGCGCCCGCCGCTGATGACGCAGAAGAAGAAGATGGGAACCACGCGGCAGGCGCGGAAGCAATACGCCATCACGCAGGAAGGCGTGGAGCACGTGCAGTCGCGCCTCGGTTCCTCGGGCGGCTCCAACGGCGCGAGCGACGAGGAATAGCGCGGCGCCATGCACATCAACGCGCTCCGGCCTCCTCCCTGGCCGGAGCGCGTCTTTTTCCCCTTGATACCCGCCGCCTCCTGATGAGCAGACGTGTTCTGGTGATCGACGACGAGGACGACATTCGCGAGGTGGCGCAGCTCGCGCTGGAGGCCGTCGCCGGCTGGGAGGTCTTCGGCGCCAGCTCCGGCGCCGAGGGCCTCCGCCTCGCCGCCGAGCACGTGCCCGACGCGATCCTGCTCGACGTGATGATGCCGGAGATGGATGGCCCCTCCACCTTTCGCGCGCTGCGTGCACAGCCCGCGACCGCGGAGATCCCCGTGATCCTCCTGACCGCCAAGGTGCAGGCCACCGACCGCACGCGCTTCCAGGACCTGGGGGTGAACGGCGTCCTCACCAAGCCGTTTGATCCGATGGAGCTCGCGCGGCAGATCGAGGAGGTGCTGGGGTGGTGAGAGGCCCCCACCCCCGCTCGTTCCTCGCGGCCCCTCCCCCAAAACAACCTGGGGGAGGGGCGGTGGCGTGGATCTTTGCCCGTTTCACCCCGATCCCGTAGGGGCGCGATTCATCGCGCCCGTGCCCGGTGCCGCACCGTCTCCCGCACGTGCACACAGATGTCGTAGGCGCGCACGTGTCTGCCCGCGTTCTGGATCTGCTCCCGCCCACGTGACGGCTGTCCGCCTCTCCGCGCCACACGGGTGACCGCGGGACCGCGCTAATTACGCCCGCGAGTCCGCGCAGGCGGAGTTTGTGCTTTTGTTGCCGCGAGTTTACTCGCCGGGCACAATGGCCGCAGACATCGGTGAGCACCGGCAGGCTTCGACACAGCACGGGGCACGGGCAGCCACATGGGGCTGCCCCTACGAGGGGGTTCGGTGCGCTACGCGTGAGTTGGGGCGCGGGAAAGGGCGGGCAGACACGCAGATCTGCCAGTACCGATTCGGTGTGGTATCGCGGCGGTAAGGCGCGGCGACGACGGGCGGTGGCGCCGCGGCGGGCACGGGCGCGATGAATCGCGCCCCTACGGACCTGGGGGCAAACGGCACGGATGCCCGCCACCGCCCCTCCCCCAGGCGGTTT
>DASVVI010000341.1:0-2335 GCA_036386635.1 Longimicrobium sp. | reverse complement strand
CTTCCCCGCAGATGGTCCTCGACAGCCGGATGAGCTACACGAGCTGGATCCCGGCCGATCCTGACGCCTGCGCGCGGCTCCTTCCGCGGGCGCTGCGGCCGGCCAGGAACCGCGCCGTGTACATGAACCAGTACGTGGTGGACTCGGCGGAGCAGACGACGGGGTTCGGGGCGTACTCGCTCACCTACCTCGGGCTGGACCTGGACGGCCTCTTCGCTCCCGACAACGTGACCCCCGCGCGCTTCTTCACCCACTATCTCAACTCGTCGGAGCGGGTGCGCGCCTACGTGCGGGAGCGCGGCGTTCCCGCCACGCCGGGCACCACCACGGTCGAAGTGTCCAACGGGGTGATGACGGCGACCACGTACGACGAGGGCACGGCCATCATCCGCACCCGCGCCCGCGTGGGGAGCGACACGGCGGTGGCGGCCGGGCACCTGCGCTACATCACGCGCGTGGAGAACCGCCTCGTGAGCGGCCTGTACCCGTACGTCGGCGACCTGGCGACGTCGTACGGCGTCCTTTCCATCGAGTTCCTGGAGCCCGGCCACCCGGTGTACGCGCTCCGCCCCGCCGCCCCGCTGCAGGTGGTGGCCGGGTCGTGCTTCTACGCGCCGCGCGACTCGTTCGTCTACCCCGGCGGCGTGGAGGAGGTGGGCCCCGCCGACGGCCACGGCCGCACCATCGCCGCGGACGCCGTGCCGTCCATCGTGGCAGAGCCCGTGGCGGTGTAAAACCGCGCGTCACACAGAGTGTGTGAGGGCCGTTTTCGTCAGGAAACGGGCTTGCCGTCGCGGTACACGCGCACGCCCTCGCCGCCGTGCAGAAGGAGGCGCGCGCCGCGGCCGCCGTAGGCGCGCATGAGGTCGATCATCATCGCCTCCTCGCCGCCCCAGGGGTAGGCGTACACCACGTCGAAGTCCTCCAGCGGATGGCCGAGCTCGGGGTAGGCGGAGGCGCCGTGGCCGATGGTCCCCAGGCGCCCGTCGCCGTCGGCGGGGCGGTAGCGGTAGCCGGAGGGGATGAAGCTCCCCGCCGCGAACCGCGCCCCCGAGCCGTAGCGCGACGCCAGGCCGCGCGCCACCTCCACCAGGGCGGGGTCCAGCTCGATCCCCCAGGCTTCGTAGCCCAGTAGGTCGGCGATGATGGTGATGACCCCCGTGGCCGAGCCCCACTCCAGGAAGCGCAGCCCCGGTCCGCGCTGCGCCACGAGCGCCTCCAGCACGCGCTCGTAGTCCGCGGGGACGAAGGGGTGCCAGTCGTTCCGCCGCACGTCGACGTCGAAGCGCTCCCAGATCTCCCACCCCTCGTCGCTCAGCGCGGCGATGCGCTGGCGAAGCTCCGGGTCCAGCCCCTCCACCGCCGGCGCGCCGGGATCGGCGGCCACTCTCAGGCGTCCTCGTCGTCGTCCGCCGCGGTGTCGTCGTCCTCCGCCCCCTCCTCCACACCGCCCTCCGCTTCGCGCTCCTTGCGGGCGCGCTTCTTCTCTTCCTTCTCGTCCTTTTTCTGCTGCTTCAGCATCTCCTTCTGACGCTTCTCGAAGCCGTAGTTGGGGCGTCGTGCCATGCGTGCCTCCTCTCGTGCGGACGACCCCGTGCGGCCCGTGCGGCCGTGGTTGATCGAGCCGGTAATTGACGACTAATCAGTTCTTGCGCTTGAACGACCAAGTGAAGACGAAGGTTGCCACCTCCGTGCCATCCTCCATCCGCCCCACGCTGGTCGCCTCCGCGGTGGTGCCCTCGCCGGTGCGCAGCGTCTCGGCCACGGCGGCGGCGATGAGCTCCCCGTCCGCGCAGGTGAAGGTGGCGTCGGAGACGGCCTTCTTGCCGAAAGACGCCCTCATCTCGGTCACCAGCATGGAGACGGGAGCGCCGGCGCCCTGCACGGCCGCCATCGCCAGTGCGCCGGTCGACAGCTCGGCGGCCATGGCCTGCGCGGCGAAGTAGGTGCTGCGAAAGGGGTTCTGCGTGCGCCAGCCGCGCGGCACCACCACCTCGCACCGCGCCGCGTCCAGGTGGCGCACCCGCAGCCCGGCGAACCACGCCAGCGGCAGCTTGGACATGAAGTACGCCCGCATCCGGGCGCGGCTGCGCATGTTGGCGCGGAACGCCTCCGCGCGGGCGGCGTCCGGCAGGGCTGGGGCGGTCACGGTGCTCACGGGCGGCTCCTTCGCTGGGGTCACTCGGGCGGACTCGCCACCCTCTGCAAGATGCGCGGCGCGCTACCCGCGCCGCGCATCGATCGTTCACCGCACGTTGCGCCAGCGCCCGATGGGCGGGCCCTGCACGGGCTGCGGAAGGGAGAGCATGTAGTCGATCAGGACGTTCAGGTCCAC
>DASVVI010000340.1:0-5652 GCA_036386635.1 Longimicrobium sp. | reverse complement strand
GGCGAAGGTGCGCGATTACGTGCCCGAACAGGACGCGTACTGGCTGGACCCCTCCGCGCAGCCGCCGCCGCGCATCCGCAAGCTGCTGGAGTCGCTCCCCGACTCGGCCGCCGTGCGCGGCGCCGACTTCCGCGCGCTCTTCCCGCGGCGCTTCGAGAGCGCCCGCGCGGACAAGCTGAACGGCGCCGAGTCGCTGATGGACATGTACGGCGCCGCCCTGGCGCCCGGCGGCGCGGCCCCGGGCACCGCGGCGGCGGAGACGGGGCAGTCCCGCTCCTCGATGGCGCTGCGGCAGGCGCTGGGAGTGCTGCAGGGGCGCCGCTTTGCGCAGGGCGGCGCGCGCGTGCCGATGTCCGCCCCCGCCCCGGGCGCCGGAATGATCCCCGCCTGGGACCTGCGCGGGCTGGACGACGCGCTGGCCATGCACCAGGAGTACGCGGAGTTCATGGGCAAGGACGTGGCGGCGCTCCCCGGCGGCTCGCAGCCGCTGGTGCGCGGGCTGGCGCGGGTGCAGCTGGAGGGCTCCGTCTCCTCCGCGGTGCGCCGCGCCCGCACCAGCGCCCCCGCGCCCGCCTCCTTTGGCGCGACGGGGCGCGTGCGCGCGGTGGCGTCGCGCATCGCGGCGCACCGCCCCGCCGCCGAGCGGCTGGACCGGCTCGCCACCGCGCTGGACGAGGCGGGGCTGAGCGCGGCGCACGACGAGGTGGCCGAGCTGGCGGTGCGCGACGCGGTGGACCTGCTGCGGGAGCTGGACGTGCTGCTGGAGTCGAGCGGCGCCTACACCCCGCGCGACCCGGAATTCGCCACCTGGCGCGGCACCAGGCCGGTGGCCCCCGCCGCCTTCGGCGTGGAGGGCGAGGACGGGGTGGAGGAGTACCTGGCCCGCGAGCGCGACGTGATCCGCACCCTCGCCGAGACGTACGCCGTCCCCATCCTCACCGACCTGGAGACGCCCGGGATCGCCCGCTACCTCGCCGGGCGCACGCCCCCCGCCATGGTGGAGAAGTGGAGGGGGATCGTGGAGACGCTGGACGGCTACACCGCCAAGAAGCCGGGGAACACGCTGGCGGCGCTGGAGAGCTTCATCCGCTCCGGGATGGACGCGGTGGAGCTGGGGAACTGCATCGCCAGCATGGGAACGCAGCGCCGTCAGAACGACTTCTTCTCGCAGCGGCGCGAGGCGCTGCGCGCGGCCCTCTTCGCCCGCTGCCGGCGGATCACGGCGGGGGAGACCACCGGCGGCTACGAGGAGCTGCGCCGCGCCTTCAACTCCACCCTCGCGGGCCGCTTCCCCTTCGCCGCCTCCGCCAGCGGCGATCCCGCGAACGACGCGGACCCCGAGCAGGTGCGCGCCTTCTTTCGCCTCTACGAGCGGAGCGCCACGGTGCGCGCGGGGATCCTGCGCGGCGCGGGCGGGGTGGCCGGGCCCGGCAGCGCGCAGGCGGAGTTCTTTGCCCAGCTGGACGAGGTGCGCCGCTTCCTGGAGCCGATGCTGGGCTCGGACACCACGGGGAGCGCCGCCTTCCGCGTGGTGGCGGAGCTGCGCGCCAACCGCGCCCGCGAGGCCGGCGGCGACCAGGTGGCAGACTGGACGATGGAGATCGGCGACACCCGCTTCACCCTGCGCGATTCCGCCGGCGCCGCCGCCGAGTGGAGCCCGGGCGACCCGGTGCGCCTGGGCCTGCGCTGGGCCGAGGGGTCGCCGGTGCGCCCGTCGCCCGCGGGTCTGCCGGTGAACGCGCGCGTCCGCGACCGCCTTCTCTCCGTCACCTGGGCGGGGGAGTGGGGGATGCTGCGCATGCTGCGCCAGTTCGCCGCCACGCCGGGCGAGCTGGGGGTGCCCGCCGCGCGCGTGCGCCACACGATCGCCCTCAACGTCCCCACGCTGGCGGGCGACACGACCCGCGGCCCGGCGGCGCGCGTCTTCGTGCGCGTGCGCCTGCGCAACCCCGCCGGCGGCGCCGAGATGGTGCTCCCCGACTTCCCCGCCATCGCGCCCGCCCTGGGCCGCGGCGTCCCCGAAACGGTGCTCTACCCGTGAGCCGCGACACGCCGGCAACCTTTGTTACGGACGTCGTCCGCCTCGCCTCGCCCATACCGGGCGAGGCGCCGGGGGGCGTCTCCATCCGCAACGAGCCCCTCTTCGCGCAGCTGCGCGAGGCGCGGCGCGCGGACGACGCCACCACGCCCCGCGGCGCCTGGCAGACGGAGCTGAAGCGCGCCGACTGGGCGCTGGCCGAGCGGCTGGCCCGCCAGATCCTGGAGACGCGCTCCAAGGACCTGCTGGTGGCCGCCTGGCTGATGGAAGCGTGGATCTACCTGCACGGCGCGGCGGGGGCGGCGGAGGGGCTGCGCGTCATCCACGCCCTGTGCGAGGACCTGTGGGAGCACCTCCACCCCGCGCTTGAGGAGGACGACCCGGAGGTGCGCGACGGCGTCTTCCACTGGATCAACGAGCGCGTGTCGTGGACGCTGGCGTCGGTGCACATCAGCGCCCCGCAGGCCTCCGACGCGCAGCCGTACTCGTGGAACGACTGGCGCGACTCGCTGCGCCGCGAGGAGGCCCCGCGCCCGGAGGGGAAGGGGACGAACGCGCCCGACCCGCAGGAGGCGTCCAGGCCTACCCGCTCGCGCGTGTCGGCCAGCGTCACCCTTACGCCGCGGCCGTTCTACGAGGCGCTGGTGCTGGAGCTGGACCGCGTGGCCGAGGCGTGCGCCCGCCTGCGCGCCACGCTGGAGGCCCGCCAGGGGCGCGACGCCCCCACGCTGGCGCGGCTGGCCGACACCACGGCCGCCATGCGCGACTGGACGCAGCAGGTGCTCGCCGACAAGCCGGCCAGCGAAGAAGACGAGGGCGCGCCCCGCCCCCAGCCGCAGACCCCGGAGCCCACGATGGACATCGAGATCAGCGACGGCACGCCCCGCGTGCGCCGCAGCATCGCCAGCCGCGACGAGGCGTACCGGCAGCTCCGCGAAGCGGCCGACTACCTGATTCGCACCGAGCCCCACTCGCCCACCCCGTTCCTGGTGAACCGCGCCGTGGCGTGGGGCGGGATGTCGCTGGGCGACCTGCTGCTGGAGTTCGCGCGCGACGGCTACGACCTGAAGACGCTGCGCCTGCTGCTGGGCATGCACGAGCCGCAGGGGAAGTAGGGACAGTCCCACCGCCGGGCGCCCTCGCCCGGCCACACCGCCCACCCCGGGAAAGGGGTGTGCCCAACGCCACACCCCAGGAGCACCACCATGGCAGGCAAAGAGAGCACCCAGCACTGGCTGGACCGCAACCGCCCCCCGCGCGTGCAGATCACGTACGACGTGGAGACCGGCGGCGCGTCGGAGAAGAAGGAGCTTCCGCTCGTCGTGGGGATCCTGGCCGACCTTTCGGGCACCGCGCAGGCCACCAAGCTCAAGGACCGCAAGTTCGTGGAGATCGACAGCGGCAACCTGGACGCGGTGATGAAGCAGGTGGCCCCGGCGCTGGAGCTCAAGGACGAGGAGGGGAACCTGGTGGCCAACGTTCCGCCGCTCACGGGGATCGACGACTTCAGCCCGGCGAGCCTGGTGACGAAGGTGGACGGGCTCAAGGAGCTCTTCCAGCTGCGCACCGACCTGAACGACCTGCTGGCGAAGCTGGACGGCAACGACGCGCTGGACGCGCGGCTGCAGAAGCTGCTGGACAGCGCGGACGACGTGAAGGCGCTGAGCGAAGAGCTCGCCAAGCGCGCGCCCGCACCCGCGCCCGAGCCGCCCGCGGCCTGAGCCGGCTCCATCCACCCATCACCCCACGAGACATCCCATGCCCGAGACCAAGACGGCGGGCGGCACCGCGACCGCCCCCGCGAACACATCGATCCTCGACCAGATCATCAGCGAAGGCAAGCTGGTGCGCGACAAGCAGAACACCGCGTCGGCCGAGCGGCTGCTCTCCAAGTTCACCGGCGAGGTGCAGAGCGAAAAGATCAAACGGGACCCCGACAAGCACACCGCCGCCCTCATCCAGGAGCGCATCCGCCAGATCGACGAGGAGATCTCGCGCAAGCTGGACGCGATCCTCCACAACCCGAAGTTCCAGGAGCTGGAGTCCACCTGGCGCGGCCTCGCCTACCTGGTGCAGAACAGCGAGACGGGGACGATGCTGAAGCTGCGCGTCCTCAACGTCACCAAGGACGAGCTGGCCAAGGACCTGGAGAAGGCGGTGGACGTGGACCAGAGCCAGCTCTTCAAGAAGCTGTACGAGGCGGAGTACGGCACCTTTGGCGGCCACCCATACTCGGTGCTGGTGGGCGCGTACGACTTCGGCCGCAAGGCGCCGGACGTGGCGATGCTCGGCCGCATCGCGTCGGTGGCGGCCGCGGCCCACGCGCCGTTCCTGGCCGCGGCTTCGCCCGCGCTCTTCGATCTGGACTCGTTCACCGAGCTGGGCATTCCGCGCGACCTGCGCAAGGCGCTCGACACCACCGAGATGGCGGAGTGGCGCGAGTTCCGTAAGAGCGAGGACTCGCGCTACGTGGCGCTCGTCCTTCCGCGCTTCCTGCTGCGCCGCCCGTACCACCCGGTCAACAACCCGGTGGAGGGCTTCGAGTACACCGAGAACGTGTACACCAACGACATCCACGCGCAGGAAGCCGAGTACCGCAACGACAAGGAGAAGAAGAAGGACAAGCAGCGTCCCCGCGTGGAGGAGCCGAAGAGCTTCCTGTGGGGGAACGCGGCGTGGGCGCTGGCGGCGCGCATCACGGACGCCTTCGCCAAGTACCGGTGGACGGCGGCGATCCGCGGCGTGGAGGGCGGCGGGCGCGTGGCCGGGCTCCCGGTGCACACCTTCGACACGCTCTCGGGCGACTCGGCGATGATCTGCCCCACCGAGGTGTCGATCACCGACCGCCGCGAGAAGGAGCTGAGCGACCTGGGCTTCATCTCGCTGGTGCACTGCAAAGGCGAGTCGTACGCGGCCTTCTTCGGCGGCGCCACCACGCAGCAGCCGATGGAGTACCTCACGGACAGCGCCACGGCCAACGCGCGCCTCTCGGCATCGCTTCCGTACGTGCTGGCCGCCTCCCGCTTCGCGCACTACCTCAAGGTGATGATGCGCGACAAGGTGGGGAGCTTCCAGACGCGCGGCGAGATCGAGAAGTACCTGAACGGCTGGATCGCCCAGTACGTGCTCCTGAACGACGACGCTCCGCAGTCGGCCAAGGCGCGATTCCCCCTGCGCGAGGCCCGCGTGGACGTCACGGAGGTCGGCGGCAAGCCTGGCTGCTACAACGCCACCGTCTTCCTGCGCCCGCACTTCCAGCTGGAGGAGCTTACGGCGTCGATCCGGCTGGTGGCGGAGCTTCCGCAGCCGGCGGCGTGAACGGCAAGTGCGTTAGTGCGTTAGTGCGTTAGTGCGGGGCGCTCGCGGGCGGGGGCGCGCCGGGGCGGGCGCCGGGGACGGCGCGCCGGGGGCGGCGCAGCCGGGGGCGGCGCAGCCGGGGGCTGAAGCCCCCGGCTGGAACCACGCGAAGCCCACTGAAGTGGGCTCCCCCATTTTGTCATCCTGAGCGACGCGCGGCACCGTCCTCTCCCGTGCTCCAAAGTGTGGCGCGGAGCGAAGGATCTACTGCGCGTGGCGAGGGGCTCGGAGTGCGACGCGGTCCCCGGCCCGGCTCC
>DASVVI010000339.1:0-4017 GCA_036386635.1 Longimicrobium sp. | reverse complement strand
CTTGGGGGAGCGCCCGCGGGTCGCAGCGAATCAGAGCCGCTGGATCTGCGGGATGTAGCTATCCATGAGTTTGTGGCCTAAGCCCCCGGCCAGCATGATCTTGAATGGGATCTGGTTCATGCCCAAGTACGAGCCCACATCGGCCAGGCCCTTGGCCACCTCATCCTTTGTGTCGACGAAGTTGAAGAGACCGAGGCTATTCGGGAGGTTCTTGAGCAGATCGTTGGCATACGTCTGCCAAGCTTCGTTCACGTGCGGTGGGCAGCCGAACGTGTGATTGATCAGGCGGAGTTTGCCACTCGTCACCTTTTCATTGTACTGCTGGAACAGGTTGAAGGTCGTGATCTGCGAGAGGCCAGCACCCAGACTGTGGCCGGTGACGTAGATCGACGTGACGTTGCGTTCGCGCACGATCTGCTCAACGGTACTCTCGATGCCGGCCCTGACCGCATTGGCCGCGTTGACGAAGGTCCAGAATGACCTGAGCGCGACACCAGTCGAGATCGGGTAGAACCGGAACGGGCCCAGCAGATCGGTGTACAGGAGGTCCCACAAAGTCGCGGTCCCGCAGTAGACGACGTAGACCGTGCCCGTACCGTCGCTGGGGCAGGCGACGTAGCCCTGGGTATCGGTCTTGTGGTCGTCGAACCAGTGGCGCAGGGTGAGCTTTCGTGCCGCGAGCTCGATCTTCGCGCTCTCCTGGTTGTCGTATGCGATGTTGCTGAGATACGCGCAGAGCAGCGCGTCGGACTTCTGGTATGTGGGTTGCTCAGAGTACGGGCGTGGCTGGACTGGCGGGATCGTCTCATTGTGAACCACAAAGAACGGGATCCCCGGTGACAGAATGACGTTCTTGCTCTCGCGGTTATACGCTGCGCGGAACGCGACCATTTGCCAACCATTGGTCTTGAACCGGGTCTTGTCCTTACCCGTGTCGATCGAGCCCTCGGCCTTCTCAACCATCGTCGATTTGTAAACAAACGTGGTTGGCTGAGGCGACGTGCTCGTCTCGTAGTACACGAGCAGGCGATCGCCGGCCGAGAAATCCGAGACGGTCCACGATGCTCCCAGTGATAGGAAGTTGGCCGACTCGACAATCTCCAGGGACAGACTCCGCTGTTCTCCGGCCTGGACGGAATCGGGCGGAGTTGGCTCGGCCAGCGCGGCGACGCCCGCGCGGACCACGCCGGTCGGTGTCACCCGCAAGAGATCGACGACATGCAGTTGGTCGCGGCGCTCGAGCCCCTCCCAGAACCGCACGCCCAGGTCCGCGCGATCGTGATCGCTGAGCGCGCCGACGCGGTGTAGCAGCAGGCCAGCCGTCCTGGCCGTGTCCGGCGACACCAGCTCGGCCAGCTCGGCGGCGGCGGCCGGGTCCGGCTCGCAAACCCGCGCCGCGATGTGGCCGGTGCTCTTCATCATGAAGCCTGCGAGGCAAATCACCCGGTCGCTGTACGCGACGACCTGCGAGGTGTTCCGGTCGATGAGGTGAGCCTGATAGATTCGCAGTCCGTTGGACGTCTTGACCTCGAAGGCCTTTTGCGAATCGAAAGTGATGTTGCCCTCCTTCGCCCAAATCCAATCCCACTGGCCGTCCACTTTCTTCGGCAGGCCGTTCGTCACGTCGTAGAGTTCAATGAAGTATGTGCTCTTGTTATAATCGGACACCAAGTAGTTGCATTTGAGCCGGACCCATACCTCACCCCAGTTGAAGCCCACCCCGACCGTGCCCGCGACCGTGGCATCGGCGGCGGAAACCTCGCGCGGGCCGTTGTATATGACCGGCGTCTGATCTGGGTGGTCCGGGTCGGGCTTGACGTGGAGGCCCCGGTTGTACAGTCGGACCTGCTCGGCATAGCTGAACACCGCAGTGAGCTTCTTGATGAACAGCCGCTTCTCTGCGTCTTCGAGTCGACCGAAGAACGCGAGCAGCTCGCCGGTGAGATCGGCAATATCGGGAACGCTGACTCTTGCTGATTCCATTCTTGCCCCCACAAGTAAAAGTCTGTGAGGCCCCAAATTAGGGAAGGAGCGAGAGCTAGGCGATGCCACCTAAGAAGTACGCCCAGGGGTTGTGGCGCCCGCAGCCCGAAGCTCGCCAACCGACCGATGGAGCTGGATTCTGATCCGAACCAGAGGGGGCGATCCCGCGGTTGTCCGCAGTCGCCGCGATCAAAATCCCGCGTTCCTTAACGATCGTTTCCACCTTCAGCGTGGAGAGTCGCGCCCGCCGATCACCGGGAAACGCTCGTAGGCCCGATTGAGCGCGTCCAGGTGGGCGGGGTTGTCATAATCAAGCGGCGCATCAGTGAGCTTCACCACCCATCCGCCCGACGGCGTGCGCCGCGCCCGCGTGAGTAGTTCTGCGTCACGAGCAGGATCCGGGAACCCGATGGCCTGCGCGGCAGCAAAAGACCAATAGTTCAACCACCCAAGGAAACAGGGAATCTCAGGCCCGGGGAGTTTTTCTGGAAGATTGAGCATGGGAAGCCCACGGGGTGAGCGCTCCGGTCCATGAGCGGAGCGGCGAAACTGGTCCCCGACTTCCGAGCCGTAACCATACCGGGACGCATGCCCCCAGAACGAGCGCGCCCCCTCCGCTACGGCCTCAAGCATAGCCTCCGCTGCCGAGATAACGGCCTCGTCTAGCGGCAACTCCGCATGAACCTGGAGCTGCGGCTGACCGCCTGGGCTGAAGAGTACCGAGCTTTCCCTCCCGACCACCGTCACGGGGTACCTCTCGTCCCCGTTGCACAGAAGAGGGAATCTCCCGCCCTGCGTCCTTTCCACGAGCCACGCGTCGCGATGCGGCAATGCGATGGGGCGCCCGCCTTCGGAGATCCTCCACGCCAAGCGCAAACCGGGAAGTGCCTTTTCCATCCCATGGATGACCGCAAGCGAGCGGTCGTCTTTGCCCACGAGCAGAGGCGCGTAGACGATGAGGGTGAGGGCTCTAGGCTTGGTCATCGAATGCACCCCGTAACGACGATATTGAGTTCGGGAAGCGCTTCGCGCAGCGCGTCTTTGTGCTCTTGCGTACTCACCCCAACGACGAAGTCGTATCCACAGGCCCGCGCAGCGCCGAGTTCCTTCTTCAATTGCTCCACCTCCTTCTCAAGTTCCCGACTCCGGATAAAGCCAGGGTAGGTGTCAAATCGGTGGGTCTTGATCTCCCACAGCACACGCACGCCAACTTGCAGCGCATCGAAGCGCTCACCGCCCAGGAATACGTCCATGCCGGGATAACGGTTGGGCGGAAACTTATCGGCGCACTCATTATGCGGGACATCTCCGCCCGCGTGCCGCACCGGGATGGGCTCGCACGACGGACGGCGCGGCGTGGTTTCTGGCGGTGGGGGGAAGATGTCTCCGGTGGGTGATCCTTTTGGCTTTGGCGTTCGGTTCGCTAACGGTTCCTGAGCGGGCTGCGTTTGAGCCTTGGGCTTCGCGCGCTCGCGGGATGCGTTCCGTTGATAAGCATCAATCCCCTCCTGGATGGCGGCTGCTACCACCACCGCGCCAATAACGATCACTGCACCGACGACGATCTCGGGTGCCGCGAAAACACAGAGGGCCACGACTGCGGGAGCGGCTGCATCCGCGTAGGCGACAGCGCATCTTTTGGTGACATCCCTGAACCTGACCCTGTCGCGATCAAGAGCGTGAAAGCACCGCTCCGCAAGGATCGGCCACTCGTTGGAGGCTTCTCGCACCACGCAATGCCCGTCATCCGTCCACGGGTACTGCGCCGCCCGCTGAAGGTTGGCGAATCTCGGACTCGGGGGACGCGGTTCCTCCAGCTCTCCGAGGCTCGGCTCCGTCGTAGCGCAGGCCGAAAGCAGAAGCAGGAGTGCGCTGCAAGTTCGGAAACGCATGGCCACGTCCTCTCAAGCAAGCGAGGTGCTACGGGTCAAGGCTGCGGGGGTTCTCCGGTAAAGCGGACCAGCGCCCCAGATACGAGCGCAGGCGGAATGGACCCTCGGGCATCCAGGCGAACTTGGACACGCGAGTGCACCA
>DASVVI010000338.1:0-12389 GCA_036386635.1 Longimicrobium sp. | reverse complement strand
GCCGCGAGATCATCGAGGTGGTGGAGCCCGCGCGCCGCTCCGAGGGCGAGCTGGACGAGGCGCTCGCCGTGGAGGTCTCCGCCGGGCGCGGCTACATCATCAACCGCGACCCCGCGTTCCTGGAGCGCAGCGCCCGCGCCGCCGACAAAGCCGAGCGCGAGATGGTGCGCCTCGAGGGGTACGCGCGTCGCCTGGGCCCCGCAGTGGTGGCGCGCGTGGCCGACCTGCGCCGGAACGTGCGCGCCTGGCGCGAGCCCGGCGCGTCCCTCATCCGCGGCGAAGTGACCCCGGACCGCTTCGCCGCGCTGGTGGGCGTGCAGCAGCAGCATTACGAAGCGGCGCTCACATCCGCCGCGGAGGTGCAGAAGGAGCTGGAGTCGATCGCGGCCAACCATCGCGACCGCATCCGCGGTTACGAGCGGATCGAGCTGGCCAGCTCCCTCTTCCTCACCGTGCTCGCGCTGGCCGCGGTCGGCGCCGTGACCGCGCTGACGGTGCGGGAGCGGCGGCTCGCGTCGCAGGTGGCGGTGCGCGTCGAAAAGGAGGCGTCGCTCCGCGCCCTCGCCCGCACGCTGAGCGGCGCGCTCTCGGTTCAGGAGATGGTGGAGAAGGTGGCCGAGGAGGCGGTGCACTCCACCCGCGCGTTCGGGGCGTACGTGGAGCGCGCCCAGGCGCACGAGGTGCTGGTGGTCGCCGGCTCGGGCGAGGGCGTCCCCCCGCTCGGTACGCGGGCGCCGTACCCGGGCTCGCTCACCTCCGAGATCATCGAGGCGCGCGAGCCCCGCGCCCTGGCCGAGGTGGCGAAGATCGGCGAGTCGATGGCGCCCTACCTGGAGAAGTCGTGCGAGCGGTGCACCGGCCTGGTGGTGCCGCTGGCCGATGACGAGGGGGTGCTCGGCGCGCTGATCCTCCTCCGCTCCCCGGGCCAGGGCACCTTTGGCGACGAGGAGGCGGCCCACGCCCGCGCCATGGGCGACCTCCTCTCCGTCGCCTTCCGCCGGGCGCTGGTGATGGAGGAGGAGCGTCGCGCCCGCTCCGAAGCGGAAACGGCGGTGCGCACGCGCGACGAGATGCTCTCCATCGTCTCGCACGACCTCCGCAACCCGCTCCACACCGTGGGGATGAGCTCGTCCTTTCTCCTCGACGTCCTCCCCGAGGGCGAGGGCGGCAAGATGGTGCGCAAGCAGCTGGCGATCATCAAGCGCTCAACCGACAGCATGAACCGGATGATCGAGGACCTGCTCGACATCACGCGCATCGAGACGGGGCGGCTGGCGGTGGATTGCTCCGTGGTGGAGGTCCACACGCTGCTGGACGAGGTGGAGACGATGATGCGCCCCCTCGCCGAGCGCGCCGGGCTGCGGATGGAGTGCCATGCTGGCGACCGCCTCCCCGTTCTGTACGCCGATCGCGACCGGCTGGTGCAGGTGTTCAGCAACCTGGTGGGGAACGCGATCAAGTTCACCCCGGAAGGCGGCACCGTCACACTGCGCGCGGACGGGATGGGAGGCGCGGTGTGCTTCCAAGTGGCGGACACCGGCGCGGGGATCCCGGCGGAGCACCTCCCGCGGCTCTTCGACCGGTTCTGGCAGGCGCGCCGCACCGACCGCCGCGGGCTGGGGCTGGGGCTCCCCATCGTGAAGGGGATCGTGGAGGCGCACGGGGGCCACGTGGAGGTGGCGAGCACGCCCGGCGCGGGGAGCACCTTCTCCTTGACCCTCCCCGCGGCGCCTGCCCGTTGACTCGCGGGGTGCGGCAAGGTACCATCGGTTGCATCCACCAACCGGGCCCTCCCCATGGAATCACCTCTCAGCGACGAAGCCGAAGCGTTCCACCGCGCCCTGGGCGACGTGGTGCGCCTCCAGCAGCACCGCTCGCGCGACCGCGTGGCCTTTTACGGCGTCACGGTGTCCGGCGCGCACGCGCTGGAGGCGCTGGAGCGGCTCGGCCCGATCTCGCTGAACCGCCTGGCGGCCGAGCTGTTCGTGGACAAGAGCACGGCCAGCCGCATCATCGCGGCACTGGAGTACCGCGGCTGGGTGACGCGCACCGCCGACCCCGCCGACCGCCGCGCCCTCCATCTGCACCTGACGGACGAGGGCTATGCGCTCCAGGACCAGCTCCGCTCCGACGCCGTCTGGGAGATGCAGGCGGTGCTGGCGGGAACGGACGCCGCGGTTCGCCACACCACGCTCAACTTCATCCGCGACCTGGCGCGCACCGCCGCCCTGCACGCGGGCGCCACCGAGGCATCCTGCTGCCGGTAGTTACGCGGAGAACTGCAACTGCGGTCTCACACAGAGCCACAGAGAAAACAACAAGAGGTTGCCTCTGTGGCTTGCAGTTCCCTCTGTGTTCTCTGTGTGAGGCTTTTCGCTGTTGACCTTTTCTAACCCCCTCAAGAGCGCGGCATGCGGCGGCTGGTCCTCTTCGACATCGACGGAACGCTTCTCACCGCGGACGGCGCCGGGAAGCGGGCGCTGCACGACGCGCTGGTGGACGTGTTCGGCACCACTGGGCCCATCGACAGCTACTCATTCGCCGGGCGCACCGATCCAGAGATCGTGCACGCCCTCATGAGCGCCGCCGGGCTCCCGCGCCACGAGATCGACCGCCGACTCGCGGACCTCTGGACGCACTACGTCGCCAACCTGCGCCGGGAGATGGAGCACACCCGGGTGGCGGCGCTCCCCGGCATACCCGAGCTGCTGCGGCGCGTGGAGGAGGCGGGTGGCGAGGTGGTGATGGGGCTGCTGACGGGGAACATCGAGGACGGCGCGCGGATCAAGGTGGATGCCGCGGGGCTGGCTTGGGAGCGTTTCCGCGTGGGCGCATACGGCTCCGACCACGCGGATCGCCCGGAGCTCCCCGCCGTCGCCGTGCGCCGCGCGCGCGAGCGGACGGGCGTCGAGTACGCGGGCAAGGAGATCGTCATCCTGGGTGATACCCCCTTCGACATCACCTGCGGCGCGCACCTGGGCGTCCGCACCATCGCCGTCGCCACCGGCCGCCACACCGTAGCCGACCTCGCCTCCCACGCCCCCGACCACCTCTTCCCCGACTTCCGCGACACCGATGCCGCGTGGCAGGCGATCATGGGGGAGTGAGTAATTCGGTATGGGTGGCAGTCAGATGAAGGTGCGGATTGACCCAGGCAGATCTGTGGTTTAGCTTTGGGTCCAGAACAATGCGCGAGCGGCCGATGACAAGAGCCCCTGGGCTCTGCCATGTGCAAACATGGGTAGTCGGCCGCCGCGTTTTTTTGTGCGCGGCCGCCAGCTTGGGAGCAGGTGCCCAGGTCTCCGGCGGTTGAAACCGCTGCAACAACCGCGGGAAACCTGCCTTCGCAGGTTCGGGGGCGGCGCGAACGCCGGGGGCTGAAGCCCCCGGCTGGAACTACGCAAAGGCGGCTGAAGCCGGCTCTCTCCTGGAACCCGGCTGCGGCCCTTACCGGGGCAGCGGTGGGAAGGGGTCGCCACCCGAGAGGATGTGGCGGCTCTCGTCGTTCATCAGGATCCAGATGCTGTACCCGCCCACGATGGTGCCGAGCGGGAAGTTCAGGAGGTGCAGAAAGGAGGAGATCAGCACCAGCATCCGCGCCCACGGGCGGCGCTTGAGCAGGCCCCAGCCGCCCACCAGCGACGGGACCGAAAGGAGCCCCATCACCACCGCGATGAAGCCGGCCAGAAGCACCAGGAACCCCGTCGTCTGCGCGTCATCGGCAAAGAGCCCGGCTCCCCCCACCAGGCCTCCCACGGCGAGCGCCGCCAGCACCCCCAGCCCGCCGAACGCGATGTGGATCCAGGCGACGGTGTCGATGTGCTGCCGCATTGCAGGTGCTCCAGAGTCGATGGTTGTCGTTGAAAGCCGTGGTGCACAGAACGGCGCGAGCGGCGGCCAGGATTCAGTCGCGGAAGATGCGCTCCTCGGGGATGCGCCAGATGGCGGGCGTGCCCAGCTCCAGGCTGTTCCCCGCCGGGTCGCGGAAGTAGAGCGAGTGCCCGCCGCCCGGCCAGTCGACCTCCATCTCAACCTCCACGCCGTGCGCGGTCAGCCGGTCGCGCCACTCCGCGAGTTCTGCATCGGTCACGGCGAAGGCGGCGTGCCCCGGGCCGCTCGCGCCGTGCGGCGGAATCCTGCCGCCCTCCAGCGTCCGCGCGGGGTTGAAGACGAGGAAGACGCGGTCGCCGCAGCGAAAGAAGACGTGACGGTCGGGGACGCACGAGATCGTTTCCAGCCCCAGCACGTCCGCGTAGAAGCGCTCCGCCGCCTCCAGGTCGTCGGCGTAGAGGCTGGTCTCCAGGATCTCGCGGACGCGCACAGTCACGAGGCGGGGACGATGCGCAGGACGCGGCCGCCCGCCAGCAGGTACAGCTCGCCCTGCGCGTCCTCGCCGAAGGAGGTGACGTTGCCGATGCTCCCCACCGCCCAGTCGCGGCGGTCGGTGACCGCGCCGTTCGCCATGCGGAAGCTGCGCAGCCAGCCGCCGCAGAAGTCCGAGTAGAAGTAGGTACCCCGCAGGGCGGGCATCGCGCTTCCGCGGTACACGTAGCCGCCGGTGATCGAGCAGCCGTCGCCGTGCCCGTACTCCAGCACCGGGAGCGTCTTGCCGGCGGTGTCGCAGGTGGAGTTGGAAGGGTAGCAGTGCGCCCCCTCCATCACGTTCCACCCGTAGTTGAGCCCGGCCGCGCTGGCGGGGACGACGTCGACCTCCTCCCACGCGCCCTGACCAACGTCCGCCACGAAGAGCGTCCCGGCGTCGCGGTCCCAGGCGTAGCGCCACGGGTTGCGCAGGCCGATCGCCCAGATCTCGGGGCGCCCGCCGCCGTTCGCGAACGGGTTGCCGGCGGGGATGGCGTAGGGCTCGGCGCCGTCCACGTCCAGCCGCAGCATCTTGCCGAGCAACGACGCGGGGTTCTGGCCGTTGCGCTGCGGATCGCCGCCGCCGCCCCCGTCGCCCGTGGCCAGGTACAGCCGCCCGTCCGGCCCGAACGCCACCAGCCCGCCGTTGTGGTTGGATGCTTCGCGATGCGGAATGGTGATGATGTTGCGCGCCGTCGCCGCATCGGCCCGCGCCCGGTCCGCCGAGACGCGGAAGCGATCCACGCGGATGTCGCCGCTGCGGTCCGTGTAGTAGACGTAGAAGAATCCGTTCTGCGCGTAGCGGGGATGGAACGCCATGCTCAGCATCCCCCGCTCCCCTCCGGACCCCACGCGGTCGGCGATGTCCAGGAACGGGGCCGCGAGGAGCGCTCCGTTCTCGATGATGCGGATGCGCCCCGCCTGTTCCACCACGAAGAGCCGCGCGTCGTCCGCGGGCGAGGTGAGGAAGACGGGCGATGCGAGGCCGGAGGCGACTTCCTGGAGGCGGAGCGCTTCAACGGCGGGGGGCGGATCGATGGGATCGTCGCCGGTGCACGCGGCGAGCGCCAGGAGCAGGAGTGCGGATGCGCGCAGCATGGGTCCTTGCCGATTGGGTTCTACGCCTGCGTCTCGCCGCCTTCCCCGAAGAAGTCGCCCAGCAGCGTCTTCGCCTCCTCCAGCCGCTGGCGGGGAACGACGACGCTCACCCCGTACATCGAGGGTCCCTGGTAGCCGGCGCCCCAGATCCCCACGTGCGCGCCGTGCACCCGCGCCGGGATGCCGGCCTCCTGCAGCGTGGCCGCCGCGAACTCGGCCTCCAGCACCGTGCCGAAGCTGCCTGCCACCTCCCAGGGAGGGCCTTCCAGGAACATGCGCGTGGAGTTCGTGGGTGCGTCAGGGTGCGTCCGTCATGTTAACCGGAGCGGGTGCGGGGCGTCCAGTGGGCCCCCTCCCCCCGGCCCCCTCCCCCGCCTGCGGGGGCGCAGGGCGGGTGAGGGGGAGAACTCCGTGCGCGTCGCCAATGCCTCGTAGGGGCGCGATTCATCGCGCCCGTGTCCCGCGCTGCTCCGCGGCCCGCGCGAGGAACCGACACCCGTAGGGGCAGACCCACGTGTCTGCCCGTGCCCGCCCGCGCGCCGAACGCCGCATCAGTTGATGAACACCACGCCGCCACTGGAGCCGCCGAAGCGCGGGTTTACCACACTGTTGTAGATGGAGCCAAAGGTGTAGCTGAGCCCCACCGACGCGAAGTAGCGGAAAGCGGTGAGCTGCTCGATCTCGCGGGTGAGGATCTCTTCGGGGGTGCCCGTGCGGTCGCGGATGTTCAGCTGGTCGCGTACGCGGGAGCCGCTCGCGAAGAAGTTGAGCGAAAGGCCCTTGAAGAGGCGCACGTCCGCGTTCCCAAAGAGCACCAGCCGGTTGCGGGCCGCGTCGTCCAGCAGGTGCGCGGCCTCGGCTGAGACGCCGATGGACCCCCACGGCTGCTTCAGGTCGAGCGAGGTGGTGAGCGAGTGCTCCACCCGCGTCTCGTCGAGCTTGCCGAAGCGGGTGCGCTCGTCGTACGCCGCGCTGATGCCGGATACGGCGTACTGCAGCGTGAGCTGGCGCCGGGTGGATTCGGAGTACGGAAAGACGTTGTACTCCACCGCGGGGCCGGCGCGCACGAGCCGGTCGTAGTTGGAGTAGGTGGAGCGGAGCGCCGACGCCTTCGCACCGGCGGACCAGTGCGCCCCCAGGCTGCGCACCGCCAGCGCGGAGCTGCTGTACGACTCCTGCGAGCTGACGAAGGTGCTGGTGTCCGTCAACTCGTATTCGCTGCGGCTGCTGTTGGCGTTCAACGAGAGGCGCGTCTTCCAGCCGGCCGTCACGCGGTTCGCCGAAAGCGAGCCGTTCAGGTCGCGCGACGTGTAGCTGCTCTCCCCGTTGAAGTACCCGCGCACGCCCGCGCGAAACGTCCAGTGGTCCCACGGATCGCGCCCCTCCGCGGCCTTGGGGGCGCTCTCCGCCGCGCCCGGGATCGTCACGCGCAGCCGGGCGCCGGCGGGGGTCTCGGCGGCGTAACGCACGAGGCCCAGCTTGATGATCTCCGCGAGCCCGCGCCTCACCTCGTCCTCCGTCTGGTTTGGCCCCGAGGTGAAGCGGAGCGTCTGGCTCACCCCCTGGAAGCGCCTGAGGCCGATGAACTCCAGGGTGTGCTCGCCGCCGCCGCTCCCGGTCTGCTGGCGGGTGATGAGCACGTGCACGTCCGCGTCCTGCCGGTCGCGGACGTAGCCCACCCAGTTGATCTCGGTCCGATAGAAATCCTCGTCGCAGTAGAAGCCGTTGCAGTCCAGGAACACCCGGACGGCTTCGTGCTGCGCGGCCGGTGGAGCCTGCTGGGCGGCAGCCGGCGACGCCGCCACCAGGGCGGCGACGAGCGCGACGATGCGGAGCATGTGGGAGGCGGGGCGCGGGGAACTTCCGGGGGAACATCTGGAGCGCAAGAGTATGCCAGACTGAATGGCGCGAGTCAAGCGCCACCCGCCAAACGATAGACATCGCAAGCGGAGGCGCGGAGAGAACTTCCTCCGCGCCTCCACATGCAACCACCTATCGCGCTGAATCAGACGTTGTCGAAGCGCTGCTCCGCGGGGGCGGGCCCGCCGCGCTCGGCGGTCCTGGCACTGGGAGCGCCGCGCTCCATCAGGAAGGCGTGCTGCACGTAGGCGCCCGCGATGCCGCCCAGCAGGGGGGCCAGCCAGTACACCCAGTGCGCATCCCACACGCCGCTCACCAGCGCGGGGCCAAAGGCGCGCGCCGGATTCATCGCCGCGCCGGTCATCGGCCCGATCGCCATGATGTCCAGCGCCACGGTCAGGCCGATGGCGAGGGGGAACACCGTGCGCGGCGCCCGCTCGTCCACCGCCGTGCCGAATACGACGAGCACCAGGAAGAAGGTGGCGATCGCCTCCAGCACCAGCGCGCCCCACACCGTGATCCCGTCCGCGATGCCGGGGGTGCCGTCGGCCGCCACCTCCTGCCCGAAGGCGCCGGCGAGCAGCGCCGAAGCCAGCAGCGCGCCCGCGAGCTGCGCGCCCACGTACATGGCGCCGCGCGGGAGCGGCAGCCTGCCCGTGGCCACGAAGCCGGCCGTGACCGCGGGGTTGAAGTGCCCGCCGGAGTTGGCGCCCAGCGCCGCCACCATCACGAAGATGGCCAGCCCGTGCGCGAAGGCGATGGTGGTGAGCGACGTAGCGCCCTCGTTGCCGCTCAGGTTGCCGGCGCTGATCGCCAGGATGCCGGCGAAGCAGAGCGCAAAGGTGCCGATAGCCTCGGAGACGAGGGCGCGGATCAGACGGTCGGGCATGGCGGGGTCGGTGGGTTGAGGGAGGACGGGGATGTGGCTGGCCGCAATGTCCGCGCGGAGCGGCGCGCCGTCAAGCGCGCGAAGGTGCGGCATCGGGGCCGGGGCGGGCGCGGCCCTCGATCCCCAGCCCCAGGAAGATCGTCCCCAGCACCAGGATGGCGCTGGTGATGAAGGGGTACTGCGTCCCCAGGTGATCGAACGACCACCCGGCCCAGAGCGGCCCCAGCACGCGCGTCGCGCCGCCAAAGGTCTGCTGCACTCCCATCATCACCCCCCGCTCGCGCGGCAGGATCACCTGCGACAGGAGCGAGGTCACGCAGGGAAAGGTGAACGCCGTCCCCACGGGCACCAGCGAGATGGCGAGCCCCAGGAACACCCAGCGCCACTCGATCTGCATCCCGCCCACACTCAGCATCCCCGGAACGCGCCAGGTGAGGGGAAGCGCCAGCAGGCCGATCCCCAGCAGCCCTTGGCCGTAGCGCGACAGCCGCGCTTCGCCGAAGCGGTCCACCACCGGCCCCAGCACCAGGGCGCGCATCAGCACCGAGATGGCGCCGTTCCAGGCGAAGACGTAGCCGATGTTGTGCTCGGTGAAGCCGAAGCGCGCCGCCAGAAAGAGCGCCAGCACCGCCGTGAACCCGGAGAACGCCCCCATCCCGATGGCGTAGATCCAGATGAGGCGCGGCGCCGCTTCGCCGGGGTTGGTGATGACGCGCATGACGGCCTCGCGCGGGCGGCGGGGCGGCGGCGCGCCCGTCTCGTCGCGCGACACCACGCGCGACTCCGGGAGGAACCTCCAGGCGAAGAGCATGTTCGCCAGGCACAGCCCGGCCGCCATCAGCCCCGGCGCCGAGCGTCCGCCCCACCCCAGCGATGCCGACCCCAGCAGCGGGCCGATCGTCACCCCTACATTGGTCGCGGCGGAGAGCCATCCCAGGCTGCGCGCGCGGTTCTGGGGCTCGGTGGCATCGGCGACGTACGCCTGCACCACGCCCACCGTCCCCCCGCCCGCGCCCTGCACCAGCCGCGAGAGGAAGAGCACCGTCAGCGACTGCGCGTACGCGAACACCACGTACGCGATGGCGGACGCAAAGAGCCCCACCAGCAGCGCCGGCCGTCGCCCGTACCGGTCCGACACGCGCCCCCAGAGCGGCGCCGAGAGGAGCTGCGCCGCCGAAAATGCGGACACCAGCACGCCCACCATCAGCCCGCCGCCGCCGAGGTTCTTGGCATAGAACGGGAGCAGGGGGATCACCATGAGGAGACCCACCATGTCCACGAACGCCGTGATCATCAGGACGGCCAGCTTGCCCAGACGCGCTCCTTGGATGGGGATTGGGGCGGGCTACGGCGCACAACGTACCCGCGCGAACCGGCGAAGGAAAGTGCGTGAGTGCGTGAGTGCGTGAGTGCGTGAGTGCGCTGGGATTGTGCGTTGGTCGCAGACCCGCGCCGCGCGAGACGGCTTCAGCCGTCTTCCCGTCGTTCAAGCCGGGGGCTTCAGCCCCCGGCGGGCCCGATCCCCGGTGCACTCAGCGCCTCACCCCCCCGCCCATCACCCGCACCACCGGGTACACCCCCGGCGTCTTCTCCAGCGCGGCGTCCATCAGGTTCCAGTTGAGGAAACCGTCGTCCGAGCGCGGCTCCAGCAGGGTGAACGCCAGGCGGCCGAGCGGCTGCGAAGAGGTGATGCGCAGCGTCCCCGCGGGCACCACGCGCTCCGTGCGGACGTAGCGGCCCCAGACGCGGCGCTCGCGGTGGTTCTGGAAGGGCTGCTCCGCTGTGCGCGTGGAGTCGATGCGGAACTCCTCCACCATCATCCGCTGCGGAGCGGCGAGACGCTCGAAGCGGACGCCGTGCGCCGCCAGCCGGTCCGCGACCTCCGCCAGCTCCGCGGGGACGAGCCAGGCGGCGGGCACCAACTCCGTCTCGTCGGCCTCAAAGGTGGAGAAGTCGGCCATCCGCTCCGGGCGGACCACGTCGCGCCGGCGCATCATGAGCTCGCCGGTGTAGGGGTGGCGCAGGGTGTCGACGGCGCCCATCAGGATCTCGATGGGCTGCGCGCCGCGGTGCAGCCGCGCGGTGACGGCCAGCCGCTCGCCCGCCAGGGAGCGGCGGTCCGCGGCCTCGGTCGCGCGGCGGATGCGGGTGGCGTTCGCGTGCGCCCACCCCAGCACCTCCTCCACGAACTCGCCCGTCACCGCGATGCGGTCCTCAAAGGGAAGGTACGCGAACGCCTCGCTCAGGATGCCGAAGCGGTTGCGCAGCCCCGCGTAGTTGTTGCTGAAGCGCGGGCGGTGGTCAAAGGTGTACCACCCGCGCTCCGCCCCTCGCGCCGCTGCCCAGGTGCTCTCGGGGTTGGGGACGTTGCCGTAGTCGTGCAGCTCGCGCCCGTGCTTCTGCTTCATCGCGCGCACCACCGCCGGGAGCCACTCCCCGTTCAGCGGCCCCGCCACCAGCGCATCCGTGTTGGGGTGCAGCGGAGTTGCGTAGGTGAGGTGGTACGCGTGGAAGGTGCCGTTGGTGGTGTGCAGGTCCACCCACACGTGCGGGTCGTACGCGCGCGCCATCTCTAGCAGCGAGCGCGCCTCCGGGGAGTCCAACTTGGTGTGGTCGCGGTTCAGGTCCAGCCCCTGCGCGTTTGGCCGCTGCCCCATCCCCCCGATCGGCCCCAATTGGTGCGGGCGATTGGTCAGGTTCACCCGCTCATTGCCATCCGCGTTGTAAATCGGTGCGATGAGAAGGACGAGCGAGTCGGCCCACGGCGCGTGCGCCCCGCCCGCGAGCTGGCGCAGAAGCACCTGGAGCGCCTCCTTCCCCTCCACCTCGCCCGCGTGGATGTTGCCCTGGAGGTAGACCACCGTCTTCCCCGACGCGCGCACCGCTTCGGGCGATGCGTCGCGCACGTTGCCCACCACGGCGAGCGGAAGGGGGCGGCCCTCCAGCGTGTAGCCAAAGGTGGTGAGGTGGATGCGCGGCGAGCGGGCATCGATCGCCTCCATGAATGCGACCACCTCGTCGTAGCGCGACGTCTCGCGGAAGCCGGTCCGCTCGGGACGGGTGCGCGGCTCCGTCTGGGCGGCGAGGGGCGCGGCCACGATGAGCGCGGCCAGCGCGGTCCGGCGGATGGATGCGGGCATCACGGGTACGGTGCAGGGGCGGAATGGCCTTCGTGCGGACGAAACGTAGCGGGCGGTGGCGCACACGCAACCACGGACGCCGCGTCAGCTTCGTATCCACGGCAGATCTGGCCCAAGCTGCGCGCATGGTACTTCAACCGCCTCGCGGGAGTGTCCACGGTGCAGAAGTTTGGGGCCGGTTCTTGCCGGTTCGGAAAGGTACCTGTAATGTAAGAGTGTAACCTAAATTCAAGTAAACACAGTGCACAGCGCGCTCTGACGCGCACCGTTCGGCCACCCCTCCACGGAGGGGCTCATGGCTGACCGCGACCGCGACGCGTCCATGGAGCGCATCCGCGCGCACGCCCGCGAGCAGGTCGCGCGGACGTCGCTGCGCAAAGTCGCCGTGCGCGCCGGAGTCAAAGTGGGCGCCACCAAGAAGTTCGTGGACGGATCAGAGCCGTACGAGCGCAACGCGCGCCTGTGGAGGAAGTGGTACGCCCGCGAGCTTCGCGAGGGCCTCGCCGGCGCCGCCGACGACGCACTGGCCGCAGAGGACGCGCGGATCGCCCTCGAGCTGCTCCTCCTGGGCATCCCCGAGGAAGACCGCGAGGCCGCCATCCCCCGCGCCGCCGCCCTCCTGCGCGGCCTCTTCCAGTCCCTGGGCCACACCGCCCCCCAGTGGACCTCCGACCTGGAATCGTAGCGGGGTCCCCCTCTCCCCGGCCCTCTCCCCCGCAAGCGGGGGAAAGGGTGCACTCCTCCCCGGGTCGGCATCTCGTCGCAGCGCGATTCATCGTGCCATGCCCGCCACCCCCATCCTGCCTGACGCACAGATCCCGGTAGGGGCAGACCTGCGTGTCTGCCCACCCTCGCCCCCGCCCCAATCCTCGCCTGACGCACAGATCTCGTAGGGGCGCGATTCATCGCGCCCGTGCCCGCCACCGCCCCGATCCCGCAAAACGCACACAGATCCCTGTAGGGGCCGCCCTACGTGGCTGCCCGTGCCATCCCGCGCACCGCGCTCCGCCATCAGGCCGTCGCCACCTCGCCGCTCTCGG
>DASVVI010000337.1:0-3085 GCA_036386635.1 Longimicrobium sp. | reverse complement strand
TTCGGACAGGACGCGCGGACTGCTGATGGAGGCGTCGAACCCGGGGCCCTGCCCGGCCGTGTCCGCCGTCGCGCCGGTGGTGGCCCCGCCCGTGGTGCCGCCGGTCACGGTGGGATCGGTGGTGCCCGTGGTGCCGCTGGTCATCGCCGGGTCCGCCGTGGTGGTGCCCGCGGCGCCCGCATCGGTCGTGGCCGCATCGCCCGCTTCCCCGCCCTCTCCGCCGCCGCCGCACGCGGCCGCGGCCAGCATCGCCGCCAGCACCAGCGCCGGGATCATCCGGTTCGTCTTCATCGCTCCTCCAATCGGTTGTGCGTTCACTGCCGCGACCCTTCGGTGCTGCGGTCGGGGCACTTTCCCCCCACCAGGTGGATCGCCCGCATACTGTCTTCCAGGAACTTTTCCTCCACCACCGTGCTCCCGTCGCGCACCATGAAGACGCCCTTGGACAGGACGTGGACGATCTCCAGCGAGCCCTTTTCCAGGAGGAGGATGTCGCCCCACTTGCCCTTCTCCAGCGTCCCCTTCATCTCCAGCTTCAGGATGCGCGCGGTGTTGCGCGTGACCAGCGAGAGCGCCTGCTCCAGCGGAAAGCCGTGCTTCGTCACGCAGGAGCGAACCTGCTCCGAGAGGACGCGCGGGCTGCTGATGGAAGCGTCCGATGAAGCCGTGAGGCACGCGGGGTCGCCGCCCGCGTCCAGGTAGAAGCGGAGCCACTTCGCCAGGTCCTCCGCGATGGTGTCCACGTCCACGTTGCACCCGCGCTTGGTGAGCTCCACGGCCTCGGCCATCAGCTTTTCGTTGCGCTGCACGTGCGTGGGGTAGACGCAGCGCGGGTCGATGTCGTGCTCGTCCAGGATCAGGCGCAGCGGCTCCAGGCGGCGGTCCATCTCGCCCACGTGGAAGTGCGTCACCCCCGACTTCCTCGCCAGCATCCCGCCGATGTAGGTGTCGCTGACGACGCGGGCCAGCTCCACCGCGCTGGTGTTCATCGCCCGCCGGTCGGAGATGGCGACCTCGCCGGTGCCGATGACCTCCTCGAGGAACATGATGTCGTCGCGCACCGAGTTCATGATGGAGGTGGGCGGGACGTTGTAGCCGCCCGTCCAGAGGTACGCGTTGAGCCCCTGCTCGTTGAGGCCCTTCACCTTGGCCAGGAGCCCCGCCATCGTCTTCATGGTGGTGTCCACGCCCAGCGCGCCCACCGCGGTGGTGATGCCGTACGGCACGATCTCGCCGATGAAGAACTCGGGGGTCTGCGTGGCGAACCCTTCCTCGCCGCTCCCGCCCAGGAGGTGCATGTGGGGGTCGATGAAGCCGGGGACCACCAGGCATCCCGTGGCGTCGATCACCTCGTACTCCACGCCCACGGACTCGACGGCGCGGCGGTCCACTTCGCCCACCTTGCCGATCTTGCCGTCGGTGAGGAGCACCTGCTGCTTCCCCACCGGCGCCGGCGTGTAGACTTCCCCGTTCTCGATCAGCTTGAGCACGCGTCCCCTCCTCCGCTTCGATGGCACAGCCGCACACCGCGAACGGGGCGCGGAGTGCGCGCCCCGTTCCCGCCTCGCCTCACGCCCGCCGGCGCGGGGGCGCGTGTCACGGCGTGGTGGTCGCGCCGTTGCCCGCGCCGCCCCCTGGGGTGCCCGAGACGCCGGTGGTGTCCGTGGCGCCCGCCGCCGGCATGGCCCCCGTGGCGCTGTCGCCGGGCATGGGGGCCGGCGGCGTGGTGGTGGCCGCGCCCGTACCCGCGCCTGTTGTGTCCAGCGCCGGGGCCGCGGCGCCGTCGGATGCGCCCGCCGTGGTGTCCGCCGTGGCGCCGTTGGATGCATTGCCGCCGCCGCCGCACGCGGCCAGCAGCGCCGCGATGGCGAGTGTCGGGATGATTCCGCTTCTCCGCATGCGTCCTCCGTGTGGTGTGGGTGCTTGAAAGGCGGCGCGGGCCGTCGCAACGGGCGTGCCGGGCGTGGCTCAGCATGAGTGTTGCGCACGCCGCGCCTAACCGCCCAACGGAGGAGGCCGGGATGGAGGGAAAGGTTTGCGTGGTGACGGGTGCGACCGGCGGGATCGGGGGGGCGACGGCGCGGGGGCTGGCGGCGCGAGGCGCGACGGTGGTCCTGGTGGCGCGCGACGCCGTCCGCGGCGAGGCTCTGCGCGAATCCATCGCACGGGAGACGGGGAACGAGCGCGTGCGCCTGGTGCGCGCGGATCTGTCGTCGCAGGCGGAGGTGCGCGCGGCCGCGGCGGAGATCGCGGCTGCGCATCCGCGTGTGGACGTGCTGGTGAACAACGCCGCGGTCTATACCCGCAAGCGCGCCGTGTCGGTGGACGGGATCGAGCTCCAGTGGGCGGTCAACCACCTCGCGCCCTTTCTGCTGACCCACCTCCTTCTCGATCGCCTGCGTGCCGCGGACGGTGCGCGCGTGATCACCGTCTCGTCCGGCGCGCACAAGGGGAGGTTCATCCCGTGGGACGACATGGAGATGCGGCGGCGCTACTTCGGGTGGAGGACGTACGGGGTGACGAAGCTGGCGAACCTCCTCTTCACCCGCGAGTTGGCGCGCCGCGAGAGCGGGATCGTCGCGCACGCCATGCACCCGGGCGTCGTCGCCACCGAGCTGCTGATGCGCGGATTTCCGCCGATTCGCCTGTTTCGCCGGTTCCTCAAGACGCCCGAGGAGGGCGCCGCAACGGTGCTCTTTCTCGCTAGTTCGCCGGAGGCGGGGCGTTTGAGCGGGAAGTACTGGATCGACGAGCGGCCCGCCGAGCCGGACCCTGCGGCGATGGACGACGAGGCCGCGCGACGGTTGTGGCGGTGGAGCGAGGAGATGGTTGGGATCACACCCGAGAGCGGCGAGGTGGGGACGGCGTGATGGGCGGAGGGCGGCGCGGCGGAAGGCACGGGCAGCCACATGGGGCGGCCCCTACGGGATTGGTGTGCGTGGGCGGGTGTCGGGGCGGCGGCAAGGGTGGGCAGACACGCAGGTCTGCCCCTACCGGGATTGGTGTGCGGGGACGGGCGGCGGAGGGGCGCCGGGTACCATAAGGCATTGAGAAGCGCGGGTGGGGTTCTCCCCCTCACCCGCCC
>DASVVI010000336.1:0-6982 GCA_036386635.1 Longimicrobium sp. | reverse complement strand
GACAACCGGCAGCGCATCGCCGACTCGGTGGAGACGGCGCTTCGAGCGGCGGACGGCGTGGTGGAGGTGGTGGCTCACACGGAGGGCGCCGAGCCCGTCACGCACCTGCTTTCCGAGCACTACGCTTGCGCGGTGTGCGGCATCAACATCCCCGAGCTGGAGCCGCGGCAGTTCTCGTTCAACTCCCCGTACGGCGCGTGCACCGGGTGCGGCGGGCTGGGGACGCGCAGGGAGCCAAACCCCGAGCTGATCCTGGCGGACCACTCGCTCTCCATCCTCGAGGGCGTGGTGCTGCCGTGGGGCGTGCCGCGCGGCCACCTGCGAGGCACCATCCTGCAGGGGGTGGCGGACGCGCTGGAGTTCGACCTCAACACCCCTTGGGCGGATCTCCCCGAGAACGTCCGCGACCTGCTGCTCTTCGGCGCGTCGGTGAAGAACGGGGGGAAGAAGATGAAGTGGGCCGGCATCGTGGCCGACGTGGCGCAGCGCTACCAGGACTCCTCCAGCGACTCGCTTCGTGAGACGCTGGAGGAGTACATGAGCACCCTGCCGTGCAACACGTGCGGCGGCACGCGGCTCAAGCCCGAGTCGCTGGCGGTGACGGTCGGCGGGCGCTCCATCGGCTCCGTGGTGGCGCTGCCGGTGAGCGAGGCGCACGACTTCTTCCAGGGACTCAAAGACGATCCGCGCCTCTCGGTGGAGATCGCGCTCCCCATCCTCAAGGAAGTCACTGAGCGGCTTGGGTTCCTGGTGAACGTGGGCCTCGAGTACCTCACGCTGGGCCGTTCCGCCGAAACCCTCTCCGGCGGCGAGGCGCAGCGCATCCGCCTGGCCACGCAGATCGGCTCGCGGCTGGTGGGCGTCCTCTACATCCTGGACGAGCCCTCCATCGGGCTTCACCAGCGCGACAACCTGCGCCTGCTGGAAACGCTGCAGCAGCTGCGCGACCTGGGGAACACCGTGCTGGTGGTGGAGCACGACGAGGACACCATCCGCGCCGCGGACTACGTGCTGGACCTGGGCCCGCGCGCCGGCCGCCACGGCGGCGAGGTGGTGGCCGAGGGGACCGTGCACGACATCCTCGCGGCCGAGCGCTCGCTCACGGGCGCGTACCTGCGCGGCGAGCAGCGCATCGAGATCCCGCCCCAGCGCCGCGCGCCGCAGCCGGGGCGCGAGATCGTCATCCACAACGCGCGCGAGCACAACCTGCGCAACGTGGACGCCCGCATCCCGCTGGGGTGCTTCGTGGCGGTGACGGGCGTTTCGGGGTCCGGCAAGTCCACGCTGGTCAACGACATCCTGTGGAACGCGATGGGGCGCAAGTTCTACCGCGCCAAGAGCGTCCCCGGCGTGCACGACCGCATCACGGGGCTGGACCTGCTGGACAAGGTGGTGGACATCGACCAGTCCCCCATCGGCCGCACGCCGCGCTCCAACCCCGCCACCTACACCGGACTCTTCACCGTCATCCGCGACCTCTTCGCCGAGCTCCCGGAAAGCAAGATGCGCGGCTACACGCCGGGGCGCTTCTCGTTCAACGTCAAGGGGGGGCGCTGCGAGGCGTGCCAGGGCGACGGGCTGGTGAAGATCGAGATGCACTTCCTGCCGGACGTGTACGTGCCGTGCGAGGTGTGCCGCGGGAAGCGCTACAACCGCGAGACGCTGGAGGTGTTCTACAAGGGCCACTCCATCGCCGACGTGCTGGAGGCGACGGTGGACGACGCGCTGGAGCTGTTCGAGGCCGTCCCGCGCCTCCGCCGCCACCTGCAGACGCTGTCGGACGTGGGGCTCGGCTACATCCACCTCGGCCAGTCCGCCACCACGCTCTCGGGCGGCGAGGCGCAGCGGGTGAAGCTGGCTACGGAGCTCTCCAAGATCGCCACGGGCCAGACGTTCTACATCCTGGACGAGCCCACCACCGGCCTGCACTTCGAGGACGTGCGCATGCTGCTGGAGGTGCTGCACCGGCTGGTGGAGCGCGGCAACACGGTGCTGGTGATCGAGCACAACCTGGACGTCATCAAGACCGCAGACTGGATCATCGACCTGGGGCCCGAGGGCGGGCCGCGCGGTGGGGAGATCGTGGCGGCGGGGACTCCGGAGGCTGTGGCGAAGGTGGGGCGGTCGTATACGGGGCAGTTTTTGGCGGGGATGCTGGCGGGGCGCGGGGCGGCGGGGCCTGTGCTGGAGGCGGTGGCGGAGGCCGAAGCTGTGGCGGCGCCGAAGAAGCGGGGGCGGAAGGCGAAGGTAGTGCAGGCGGTTGAGTCCGGCGGTTGAAACCGCTGCAACAACTGCGGGAAGCCTGCCTTCGCAGGCTCGGGGGGCGGGGGCGGGCGCCGGCCTGCGCGCCGGGGGCTGAAGCCCCCGGCTGGAACGACGGGAAGACGGCTGAAGCCCTCTGGAACGCCACCGTTTGTAAGCCTCAACCACTTTTTTGTCATCCTGAGTGACGCGCCTCACCGGAGCCTGAACCGGCCGTGATCTGTGGCG
Source organism: Longimicrobium sp. (assembly GCA_036386635.1). GTDB lineage: Bacteria > Gemmatimonadota > Gemmatimonadetes > Longimicrobiales > Longimicrobiaceae > Longimicrobium. Next base: position 4,492 of record DASVVI010000336.1, on the reverse strand, counting down.
CGGAGCGAAGGATCTACTGGGCGTGTCGCGGGGACGGGGGGAGATGCCGATCCCCGGCGCGCCTTCACGTACGCCGGCATGGCAATGACGATCGCATATGGCGCCGAGGCCAATGCACGCCCGGCGGCGCGCTGAGGGGGTGGCGGTGGCGGGGTGGGGGGCGGTGCTGCTGTACGTGGCGGGCGTCCTCGTGGGGGTGTATCTCCTGCTGGGGGCGCTGGTGTGGTGGTACGCGGAGAGGGTGATCTTTCAGCCGCAGACGCCGCGGTATACCGCGTCGGCGGGCGCCGCGATGGTGCCGGTGGGGGATGGGGACTCCATCGCGGTGATGTGGCTGCCGAACCCGCGGGCGCGCTACACCATCCTGTACAGCCACGGCAACGCCGAGGACCTGGGCGACCTGCGCTACTTCCTCCCCGATCTGCGCGACGCGGGGTTCTCGGTGCTGGCGTACGACTATCGCGGGTACGGGCTCAGCGCGCGGCGCGTGCCGAGCGAGCGCAGCGCGTACCACGACCTCGCGGCCGCGTACGAGCACCTCACCGGTGCACTGGGCGTGGCGCCGGAGCGCGTGATCCTGCACGGGAGGTCGCTCGGGGGCGGGATCGCGTCGGAGCTGGCGAGCCGGCAAACGGTGGCGGGGCTCGTGCTGGAGAGCACATTCGTGAGCGCCTTCCAGGTAGCCGTCCCGCGCCGCATCTTCCCGTTCGACCGCTTCGGCACGGAGCGCAGGCTGCGGGACATAGGCGCGCCCGTGCTGGTGATCCACGGGACGCGCGACGAGGTCATCCCCTTCTGGCACGGCGCGCGGCTGCTGGAGCGGGCGAATCCACCCAAGCAGCACTTCTGGGTGGAGGGCGCCGGCCACAACGACCTGCAGAGGGTGGCGGGCGACCGATACTGGAGCGCGCTCCGCGAGTTCGCCGCGACGCTCGACGAATCCAACCGTTCCGGGAGTACTCCGTGATCCGTGCCGCGGCTCTCGCTGCTCTGCTCGCCATCCCCGCGCACGCGCAGCGGGAGGTGCATCCCCTCTCCAGCTACGTCGACTCGGCGGCGCTGCACGCCGCCATAGCCGCCGCGCCCGAGGGGCCGCGTTCGTTGTACTGGATTCAATACGACAGCACGGGCGCGCTGGAGGAGGTGCGGTCGATGGACTGTTCCGGCGCAGGCGGCGCCCGCGAATACCGCGAGGCGCTCGCGACGCTGCTGCGCACTCACGCCCGTCCGGTGCACGAGACGCACAAGGCGACGGGTGTCAACGTATGGCTGACTGCCGGCCCGTCCGCGCGGGTTCAGGTGGCGCGGCGCGTTCGCGAAGACCTTCCCTCGCTCGCGAACCTGGACGAAGTGGCGGACACCATGGAGCGCGTGACGAAGCGACTCTTGCGGCAGCTCCCCGCGCTGAGGGGGCGTATGGCCGAGGTGACGGTGAAGTTCCAGATCGACGAAAAAGGGGTGTCGGCGCAGAGCCGGATCCTGACTCAGCTCGGCATCCCCGAGATCGACGACGGAATCCACGACATCGTGGATGCCATGCGGTTCAGGCCGGCAATGATCAACCGGTGCCCGGTACCGGTGCTCGTGGAGGTTCCAATCCATCTGGAATTTCGGTGAAATGATGATCCGGACCTTCTCGCTCCTCGCGCTTCTCGCGATGCTGGGCACAAGCGGCGCGTCGCCGGCTTTCGCGCAGGCAGGGCCGCTTCCGCTCTCGTCGTTCGTGGATTCCACGGGGCTGCACCGCGCGCTCCTCGACGCTCCCCAGGCGCCGCGGGGGACTCCGCGGCGGATGCTGTTTTGGGTGCGCTACGATTCGACGGGGACGCTGAAAGATGTGAGAGCGCTCGTGCGGCGTTCGCTTCCGGGTGGCTACGACAGCGCGATGGTGTCTCTGCTTCGGACCCACCTCGTCCCACGCCTCCCGAGCCGGCGGGCGCATCGCGAGACCTTCTGGTTGAGGAGCGGGAGGAATCCTCGGATCGCTGTGGTGGATGCGCTCATGGTGATGCCGTCGCTCACCGACACCGGAGCTCTGGTGCGGGCGATGGAAGCGGCGGCGAAGCGCCTCCTCGCCGCGCACCCGCAGCTGGCGGGGCACGAAACCACCCGCAACGTCAGCTTCAGCATCGGAGCCGACGGAGTACCCTCGGCGGAGCGCGTCGTGCGCGACAGGCCAGACGACGACATCGACCCGGAGTTCCTCGGGATCGTGAGGGGGATGCGGTTCCGGCCCGCGACGATCGAGGGCGTCCCGGTGGATGTGGACGTGGAGCTTCCGATCACGATGAGATTCCGGCGCTGACCGGGTACCGCGGCGCCCGCCGCGGTGCTATCTTTCCGGCCGCAAGTGCAGCAACCTCAGAGGCTTGCGGCCGTTCTTCCCTCCAGAGCCACCTTCCTCATGCGCAAGAGCAGCTACTTCCGTCCCTTCGCCCTGCTGGCGCTGTGCGCCGCGTCGGTATGGCTTTACTTCACGCCCCACCTGGCGGTCAGGCGGCTCCAGGCAGCGGCTGAGGCCGGCGACCGCGAGGCGCTGGCGCAGCTCGTGGACTTCCCCTCCGTGCGCGCGAGCGTCAAGGAAGAGGTGCGCCAGGCCATGGCCGAGCGGATCGACAAGGAGGCGGACGACAACCCGTTCGCGCGCTTCGGCGCGGCGCTGGCGGGGATGATGGTGGACCCGCTGGTCGATTCGTTCGTGACGCCGGGCGGCATCGCGGCGGCCGTGCGCGGCGAGCGGCCGTCGGTGGGCAAGGAGGGCCCCGACCGCGCCGAAAAGGCGGCACGTGACGTGGAGGTGACGCGCGGCTACGAGGGCGTGGACACATTCGTCCTCCACTTCCGCGGCAAGGACGACGGCAAGGAGCGGATGGCGCTGGTGATGCACCGCGAGGGGCTGGCCGACTGGAAGCTCTCCGCCATCCGCCTCCCCGACGGGGCGGAGTAGAGCCGCAACGAGCGCCGCGCCCACAGCGCGGCGCTCGCCGCATGCGGGATGGTGGCCCGTCCGCCGCGCGCACCGTAGATTAGCGCGCATGGTCTCTCTCTTCGACATACTGGGGCCCACCATGGTCGGCCCATCTTCATCGCACACCGCGGGCGCGTGCCGGCTGGGGCTGCTGGCGCGCGCCATCCTGGGCGGCACGCCGCAACGGGCCGACATCCAGCTCCACGGCTCCTTCGCCGCCACCGGCGAGGGGCACGGAACGCAGCGCGCCATCGTCGGCGGGCTGGCGGGGCTCGCGCCGGACGACCTGCGCCTGCGCCAGGCGTACGACGAGGGCGCGGCGGCGGGAATGGAGTGGAGCTTCGACACCATCGACCTGGGCGAGGACGCGCACCCCAACACCGCCGTCTTCCGCGTGGAGCGCGACGGCGAGACGGTGCAGCTTCGCGGCGCATCGCTCGGCGGCGGCCGCGTGGAAGTCACCGAGATCGACGGCTTTCCGGTCGCGCTCGGCGGCGACTACCACACGCTGGTGCTGCTGGCCCACGACGAGCCGGGCACCATCGCCGCCGTGGCCACCGTGCTGGCCGGGCACCACATCAACCTGGCCACCATGCGCGTGGACCGGACCGGCCGCCATAAGGACGCGCTGATGACCATCGAAGCGGACGAGCCCGTGGGCGAGGCCACGCTCGGCGCCATCCGGTCATTCCCGTGGCTGCGGTGGGCCAGGGCGATACCGAAGATCTCGTAGGGGCTGGGGAAATGGGGAATGGGGAATAGGGGGAATCCAAGCGGAAGGGACCTCTCCGCTTCGCGAGGTATCGTAGTTGCAAGCGGTTACCCATTCCCGATTCCCCATTCCCCATTCCCCGCAGTTCCATGCACAAGTCCATCGAATCCCTGATCCGCGAGGCCGACGAGACCGGCCGCACCCTGGCGCAGGTGGTGCTCGACACGGAGTCGGCGGAGAGCGGCAGGGCGCCCGAGGAGATCCGCGGACGGATCGCGAAGACGCTGCGGATCATGCGCGGCGCCATCGACGAGGGGCTCAAGGGCGAGGTGCGCTCCGCCAGCGGCCTCACGGGAGGGCGCGCGCGGCGGCTGATGGAGAACGGGCCGCGGCTGCTGGGCGCCCGGCTCACCGAGACGCTCGCCCGCGCCATCTCGACTCTCGAGGTCAACGCGGCGATGGGGCTGATCGTGGCGGCGCCCACGGCGGGCGCGGCGGGGGTGCTCCCGGCGGTGCTCATCAGCATGGACGAGTTCCAGGAGCTGGGCGAGGAGCGGCTGATCGACGCCATGCTGGTGGCCGGCGGCGTGGGCGGGGTCATCGCCCACCGCGCGTCGCTCGCCGGCGCGGAGGGCGGGTGCCAGGCCGAGACGGGGACGGCGGCGGCCATGTCCAGCGCGGCCGTGTCGTATCTGCACGGCGGCTCGCACGAGCAGATCTCCACCGCGGTCGCGCTCACGCTGCAGGGGATGCTCGGGCTGATCTGCGACCCCATCGGCGGGCTGGTGGAGATCCCCTGCATCTACCGCAAC
>DASVVI010000335.1:0-2761 GCA_036386635.1 Longimicrobium sp. | reverse complement strand
GGCCAGCGCTTCATCCCGGGCTTCGAGGAAGGCCTCATCGGGATGAAGGCGGGCGGGCAGCGGCGGCTGATCGTTCCTCCCACCCTTGGGTACGGCCCACAGGCGCTGCCCGCGCGCCCGCCGCTGTTCGCGGGGGCCCCGGCCAACTCCACTCTGGTCTTCGACGTCCGGGTGCAGCAGGTGGAGGCGCCGTAACCTCCCGATGAGCGACGATGGCCTGATCGCGGTCAACGATGGGCTGTGGATCCCCCGCTCGGAGCTGACCTACCGCGCGACGCGTTCGGGGGGTCCCGGCGGCCAGCACGTCAACACCAGCTCCACGCGCGTGGAGCGGGTGTGGGACGTGGGCGCATCCCCCCGCGGCACGGAGCAGCAGCGCGAGCTGATCCGCGCCAAGCTCGCCAACCGCATCAGCGGCGAGGGGACGCTCCTGCTGGCCGCGAGCGAGCACCGCAGCCAGCACCAGAACAAGGAAGCCGTCACCGGCCGCTTCGCCGACCTGCTGCGCGAGGCGCTGATCGTCCCCAAGAAGCGCAAGAAGACGCGCCCGCCGCGCGGCGCCGCCGAGGCGAGGCTGCGTGCGAAGAAGCAGCGCTCGCAGGTGAAGAAGATGAGGTCGGGGCCGATCGAGGAGTGAGGAAGGGGAAGTGCGTTAGTGCGTTAGTGCGTTAGTGCGTTAGTGCGTTAGTGCGTTTTCGAGCGACGGATTCGTTCGCTCCTGGACGCGGGCTGCGGCGCATGGCCGGGCACGGGCAGCCACGCGGGGCTGCCCCTACGGGATTTGTGCGGAATGCGAACGACCGGGGTGGCCGGGGACGATGAATCGCGCCCCTACGTTCCTGGCGCGGCGGGCATCCCGCTCTCGGAACGGATCTCGCCCGCGAGTCCGCGCAGGCGGACTTTGTGCTGTTGTTGCAGTGAGTTTACTCGCCAGGCCCCCTCACCCCGTCCCCCACTCGCACGCGTCGGCGCCCTGGGACTGGCAGTGGAGGTGCGCGACGTCGTGGTCCTTGCCCGTGTACTCGCGCAGGAGCTCGGAGAGGGCGCCGGCGTAGAAGGCGCACGCGGCGCCGCCGGGGTCGGCGCGAAAGGTCATGGGGCTCACCATGCGCACCGTGGGCGGCTTGCCGCGCACCTCCAGCCAGGCCGTGCCCTGCATCTGACGAAAGAGGCGGTGGGCGGCGTTGCGGGCGCTGCGCAGGGCCAGGGCGGGGGGAAGGAGGCGCACCAGGCGGCGGGCGGCCCTGGAGCGCTCCTGCCAGAAGCGCCGCGCCACACGGCGGCCCGCCTCCTGGAAGATCTCGTCCGCGTCGTGGCGCTTGATCACCAGGCGGATCAGGTCCTCCACCGTGGCGGCGGACTGCAGGCGCTTGCGGCGCACCTCCTCGCGAAAGCGGTGGATCTGCACGTACACCACCTCGCTCAGCCCCAGGCGGCGCGGCATGCTGGCCGAGAGGTCCTCCCCTTCCAGCACCTCCTCCGGACGGTCCATGTCGCGGAGGGTCTCCAACAGGAGCAGTGGAAAGAGGGGGGTCACGCTGGGCGTGCTCTCGGTGGCCCCGCGGATGGCTTGCGTCTTGGGCATCGTGCGCGTGGAAGTGTGGTCCGGCGAACCGCGGCGCCAATCTCGCCCGTGCGCGGGGTCGCTGGCAACCCTCGCGCCGCGGCGGGGCGGGCCTGCCTCTTGCAAAACCGCGCGGCCGAAAGCGCGGGCCGCACGGCCGCGCACCTTCTCCATTCCCCGCGAGCGACCGGAGGGCGGCGTGGCCGATCCCAACCAGAACCCCACCTGCGTCTTCTGCCGCATCATCGGCGGCGACGAGACGGTGAGCATCATCCACGAGGACGAAGAGGTGATCGCCTTCCTGGACGTGCAGCCGCTGCACCGGGGGCACGTGCTGGTGGTGCCCAAGGCGCACTACAAGAACCTCTTCTACGTGCCGGAGGAGCTGGCGACGCGCACCTTCGCGGTGGCCAAGCGCATCCTTCCCGGGCTGCGGCGCGCCACGGGGTGCCGCGCGGTCAACCTCTTTTCCCCCAACGGGGCGGATGGCGGGCAGGACGTCTTCCACTTCCACCTGCACCTGATCCCGGTGCCGCACGGAGCGCCCTTCCCCCTCCAGCTTCCCAACCCGGACGCCGAGATCCCGTCGCGCTCGGAGCTGGACGTGATGGCGACGCACATCAGCCGCTCCATCCACGACGAGAGCGACGCCGAGGCCGCAATGCCCGCCGAGCCGACGCTCCCCATCGAAGCCGGCCTGCCGCGGTAACCCCCGAACTGCATCTCACGCAGAGGCGCAGAGACGCAGGGAGAGAAAAGCTCACACAGAGTACACAGAGGGAACTGCAAGCCACAGAGAAAACCTTTTGTTGTTCTCTCTGTGCCTCTGTGTCTCTGTGTGAGGCCGCTGTTGCATTGCGCGGCACGGAACCCGGCGGTATGCTCCCGGCGCTTCTCCTTGATGCCACGCCACCGCACCGTCCCATGAAGCGCTTCGCCGCGTACGACCCGCCCGAGTACCAGAACTGGCAGCCGGACCCCGACACGATGCGCGACTTCCGCGCGCGCATCGATGCGGACCCGGAGCGCGGCGCCGTCGTGCGCGGGCTGGCGGAAGTGGACCTCCTCGCCATGTATGCCGGCCTGCTGCGCAACCGCCTGCACGAGATCGCCCTCAAGCGGTGGGTCAAGAGCGGGGTGATCTCCAAGGCGTGGCTAGGCGTGGGCGAGGAGGCGGCCACCATCGGGCCGGTGCAC
>DASVVI010000334.1:0-3074 GCA_036386635.1 Longimicrobium sp. | reverse complement strand
CGAAACGCCCCTCCCCCAGGCTGTTTTGGGGGAGGGGCCGCGAGGAACGAGCGGGGGTGGGGGCCCCGTCTTGTCTCCCCCACACCGCCCGCCTACATGGGCGCTCCTTTTCCCGGCCCCGGGGCCCGGAAGCGTGCACTGAACGTCTGGGGCGGATGGAGCGGCTCACGCGGGCGCGGCTGGACGAGATCCTGGAGCGCGGGCGCGGCCTTCGCGTGGCGGTGGTCGGCGACCTGATGCTGGACGTGTACCTCGTGGGCGCCGTCAGCCGCATCTCGCCCGAGGCGCCGGTGCCGGTGGTGCACGTCACCGAGGAGCGGACGGCGCTGGGCGGGGCCGCCAACGTGGCCGCCAACGTCGCCGCGCTGGGCGCCGCGTGCGAGGTGGTGGGCTACGTGGGGATGGATGCCGCCGGGGCGCAGATCCGCCGCGAGCTGGCGGAGCTGGACGGCGGCAAGGTGAACGCGCGCCTCGTGGAGCGCCCCGACCGTCCCACCACCACCAAGACGCGCGTGGTGGCGCGGCAGCAGCAGGTGGTGCGCTTCGACCGCGAGCGCGACGACGACCTCCCGGACGAATGCGCCGCCGAGCTGTGCGAGCACGTCCGCGCCGCCGTCGCCGCGTGCGACGCGCTGGTGCTGGAGGACTACAACAAGGGCGTCCTGGTGCCATCCGTGATCCGCACGGCACTGGACGCGGCGGAGGCGGCGGGGATTCCCAGCGTCGTGGACCCCAAGTTCCGCAACTTCTTCAAGTTCCGCGGCGCCACCGTCTTCAAGCCCAACGCCGTGGAGCTCGGCACCGCGATGGCCAGCCCCGTGCGCGCCGGCGACGACGAGTGGCTGGAGAACGCGCGCAAGGAAACCGGCGCCCGCCACCTTCTCCTCACGCTGGGCGAGGACGGGATGGCGCTGCGCTCGGAGGGCGGCAGCTCGTTCCGCATCCCCACGCAGGCGCGGGAAGTCTACGACGTCTCCGGCGCAGGCGACACGGTGACGGCGTTCCTCGCCGTCGCCCTGGCCGCCGGCGCGACCATCGAGGACGCCGCCGCCATCGCCAACCTCGCCGCGGGGATCGAGGTGGGCAAACCCGGCGTCGCCACCGTGACCCCGGACGAGCTGCGCGCGATGCTCGACCCGCAGGCGCACTAACGCACCCACGCACTCACGCACTTCCAAGGCAGCCATGACGTCTCTCCAAAAGGTCCACACCGACCAGGCGCCCGCCGCCATCGGCCCGTACAGCCAGGCCATCGTGGCCCGCGGCTTCGTCTTCACCGCCGGGCAGATCGCGCTCGACCCCGTGAGCATGCAGCTCATCGAGGGCGACGTGGTGGCGCAGACGGAGCAGGTGATGAAGAACCTGAGCGCCGTGCTGCAGCAGGCCGGCTCCGACCTGTCGGCGGTGGTCAAGACGACGGTGTTCCTGCGCGACATGAACGACTTCACGGCCATGAACGAGGTGTACGGACGCCACTTCGGCGACCACGCCCCGGCGCGGTCGACCGTGCAGGCCGCCGGCCTCCCGCGCAACTGCGCGGTGGAGATCGAGTGCGTGGCGCTGGTGCTCGAAGCCTGAGGAGAGACATGGCCAATCCGCACATCTTCCGTCAGTACGACATCCGCGGCGTCGTAGGTCCCGACGTTACCGTGGAGGTGGCCGAGCAGATCGGCCGCGCCTTCGCCAGCCTCGCCATCCGCCGCCTGGGCAAGCCGCGGCCGACGCTGGCGCTGGGACGCGACAACCGCCTCACCTCCGGGGATCTCGCCGCCGGCGTGCGCCGCGGGATGGTGGCCGCCGGGGTGCACGTGGTGGATGTGGGCCTCGTGCCCACCCCCGTGCACTCCTTCGCGGTCTACCACGGCGAGCTGGACGGCGGGCTGCAGGTGACGGGGTCGCACAACCCGCCGCAGTACAACGGCTTCAAGATGACGCTCGGCGGCTCCATCTACGGCGACTCCATCCAGGAGGTGCGCCGCATGATCGAGGAGAGCGACTACGAGAGCGGTGAAGGGAGTGTGGAGAACCGCGACGTGATGGACGACTACGTCCGCTACATCGCGGAGCGCTTCACCATCGGCCGCAAGCTCAAGGTGGTGGTGGACTGCGGCAACGGCACCGGCTCCATCGTGGCCGAGCGCCTGCTGACCGCGCTGGGCGACAACGTGGAGGTGATCCCCATCTTCTGCGAGTCGGACGGCACCTTCCCCAACCACCACCCGGACCCGGTGGTGGACAAGAACCTGGTGGACATCATCGCCCGCGTGAAGGCCGAGGGCGCGGACCTGGGCGTGGCCTTCGACGGCGACGCGGACCGCATCGGCGCCATCGACGACCGCGGCGAGATCGTGCGCGGCGACACGCTTCTCCTGCTCTACGGCCTGGACCTGATCCAGCGCCGCGGGCCGGGGCAGAAGGTGGTGTTCGACGTGAAGTGCTCGCAGCTCCTTCCCGAGATGCTGGAGAAGGTGGGCGGCGTGCCGGTGATGAACGCCACCGGCCACTCGCTGATCAAGAAGCGGATGAAGGAGGAGGGTTCGCTCCTCTCGGGCGAGCTCAGCGGCCACATCATGTTCGGCGACAACTACTTCGGCTACGACGACGCCCTCTACGGCGCCGTCCTGCTGATCGACATCGTGGCGCGGCAGGGGCGTCCGCTGAGCGAGTGGATCGCCGAGTTCCCGGTCTTCGTCTCCACCGCCGAGCTGCGCTACCCGGCCACCGAGGAGACCAAGTTCGCCATCGTGGAGCGCGCCACCGCGCACTTCCGCGCGAACCACGAGGTGATCGACGTGGACGGCGCGCGCGTGCTCTTCGGCGATGGCTGGGGCCTGATCCGCGCCTCCAACACGGAGCCGGTGCTGGTGGCGCGCTACGAAGCCAAGACCCCCGAGCGCCTCGAGCAGATCCGCTCCGAGATGGAAGGCTGGCTCGCCGGCGAGGGGATCGGCGGCCCCAGCGTCGGCCACTGACCGGCCGACTGCACTGCTAGTAACGCACGCGCCGTCCTGCACAAGGGCGGCGCGTCGTTGCAGGTGCGCGCGAGATCAGGAGCGAATGAATTCGCCGCTGGA
>DASVVI010000333.1:0-2134 GCA_036386635.1 Longimicrobium sp. | reverse complement strand
TCGTCCCGCATCAGTGACCCACGACCTGCTCCAGGCGCCCGAGCAGCTCCGCGACTGCCGCATCGTGGTGGCGGACGACGACCCGGGCGTCATCGAGGTGATGAAGCGCCTCCTGGCGCGCGCCGGCTACCGCCGCGTGTGGTACGCCACGCGCGGCGGCGAGGTGGCGCCCCTCTGCGCGGAGGTGGAGCCGGACCTGGTGATCGTGGACCTGCGCATGCCGGACCGGCACGGCTTCGACGTCGTGCAGGACGTGCGCGCGCTGGCGGGCGGCGCCGTGCCCATCCTGGTGGTCACCGGCGAGGAGCGCGCGACGGTGGTGCAGCAGGCGCTGGCGTGCGGCGCGCGCGACTTCCTCTCCAAGCCGTTCGAGCCGGGGGAGGCGCTGCTGCGCATCCGCAACCTGCTGGAGGTGCGCACCCTCCACACGCAGTCGCTGGCCGCCGCCGAGGCGCGCTACCGAACCCTGGTGGAGGACGCCACCGACGCCATCTGCCGCACCGACACGCGGGGCGTGGTGACCTACGCCAACCCCTCCGCCCGCGCGCTGCTGGGCGACGGCATCGTGGGGCGCGGCGCCACCGAGATGGTGCGCGAGGACGTGCGCCAGGAGGTGCGCGAGTTCTACTGCGCCCAGCTCCGCGACCGGATCGCCACCACCGTCCGCGAGGTGCCGCTGGTGGTGGACGGCGCCGAGCTCTGGCTGGAGCAGCGGGTGCAGCTGGAGGTGGTGGGCGGGCGGGTGATGGGGCTCAGCGGGATCGCGCGCGACGTGACGCAGCGCCGCGCGCACGAGCGGCTCAAGGACGAGCTGATCTCGCTGGTGAGCCACGAGCTGCGCACCCCGCTCACCGCCATCCGCGGATCGCTGGGGCTGCTGCACGGCGGCGTCCTCGCCAACTATCCCGAGCGCGCCTCCCGGATGGTTGCACTGGCGCTGGCGAATTCCGAGCGGCTGGGGCGGCTGATCGACAACATGCTGGACCTGGAGAAGATGGCCAGCGGCAAGCTGGAGATCGAGCGGCGCCCCTTCTCCATCCGCCAGATCGCCAACGACGCCATCGACACCGTCCGCCCCCTGCTGGAACAGGCCGACCTCCTGCTGGTGGCGGACCTCCCAGACGTGACCGTGAACGTGGACCCCGACCGCATCGCGCAGGTGCTCACCAACCTGGTGTCCAACGCGGCCAAGTACTCGCCGCGCGGCGGCGCCGTGTGGGTGCGCGCGGAAGTCGAGGGCGCCGACCTGCGCGTGCAGGTGCGCGACCAGGGGCGCGGCATCCCCGCGGCGAAGCTGGAGTCGATCTTCGAGCGCTTCCAGCAGGTGGACTCGTCGGACAGCCGCGAGAAGGGGGGAACGGGACTGGGACTCCCCATCTGCCGCAACATCGTAGGACTGCATGGAGGCCGCATCTGGGCGGAGAGCTTGCCGGGAAAGGGTAGTACTTTTACCGTTCTCCTCCCCTGCGCAGTGGTGGAGGACGCGGCGCGGGAGTGATGATGGCGCAAACAGGACGGTACTTGCACGCCGAGGCCCGGAACACGCGCCGTAGCTCGTTGTATGGGAAGCATGCACGACGGGTGCGCCGTTCCCTTCCCCCGACCGGTTCCGTTTTGGGCGCGATCGACGATCCGCAACGCCTCTCCGCGCTGGAGCTCCTCGGCCTGATGGACTCGCCGGCCGAGGCGTCCTTTGACCGTTTCACCCGCCTGGCCGCGCGCCTGCTGAACGCGCCGGTCGCGCTGGTGACGCTCCTGGACGCCGACCGGCAGTACATCAAGAGCTGCATAGGGCTGGATGGCGCGGCGGGGAGCTACACGCCGGTGTCGGAGTCGTTCTGCCGCCACGCCATCGATGCCGGGGGGCCGCTCCTGCTGGAGGACGCGGCGGCCGACCCGCGCGTGCGCGACACGCTGGCGGTGCGCGAGCAGGGGTACCGCGCCTACGCCGGCTTCCCCATCCGCACCCCGGACGGCCACGTCCTGGGCACCCTCTGCGTCCTCGACTACCGCCCGCGGCGCTGGAGCCACGACGAGCAGCAGGTGCTGGCCGACCTGGCCGACGCGGCGACCACGGAGATCGCGCTGCGCGTGCACCTCGCCGAGCTGGCGCGCAGCGAGGCGCACTACCGCC
>DASVVI010000332.1:0-3863 GCA_036386635.1 Longimicrobium sp. | reverse complement strand
GGATGATCTCCATGTGCAGGAGCCCTAGGAAGCCGCAGCGGAAGCCGAAGCCCAGCGCCAGCGGCGTCTCCGGCTCGTAGGTGAGCGAGGCGTCGTTGAGCTGCAGCTTGGCGAGGGCGTCGCGAAGCTGCTCGTACTGCTCGGTCTCCGTCGGGTAGATCCCCGCGAACACCATCGGCTTCACCTCCTGGAAGCCGGGAATCCCCTCGCCGGCGCGGTTGTCCGCGTCGTAGATGGTGTCGCCCGAGCGCGTGTCCGCCACCCGCTTGATGCCGGCGATGATGTACCCCACCTCGCCCGGCCCCAGCTCCGTAAGCGGCTGCCGGCCGAGCTGCAGGTATCCCACCTCGTCGATGGGATACTCGTTCTCGTTGGCGCCGAAGCCGATCCGCATCCCCTTGCGAAAGGTCCCGTCCACTACGCGCACGCTGGGCACGGCGCCCAGGTACTTGTCGTAGTACGAGTCGAAGATCAGAGCGCGCGGCGGCGCATCGGGGTCGCCCGTGGGCGGCGGCACGTTGCGCACGACCGACTCCAGGATCAGGTCGATGCCGATCCCGGCCTTGGCGGACGCGAAGATCACCTCCTCCGGATCCACCCCCAGCAGCTCCACGATCTCGTCGCGGCGGCGCTCCGGCTCCGCGCCGGGCAGATCGATCTTGTTGAGGACGGGGATGATCTCCAGCCCCGCGTCCATCGCCAGGAAGAGGTTGGAGAGCGTCTGCGCCTGAATCCCCTGCGACGCGTCCACCACCAGGATGGCCCCCTCGCAGGCGGCCAGCGAGCGCGACACCTCGTAGGTGAAGTCGACGTGCCCCGGAGTGTCGATCAGGTTGAGCTGGTACTGCCGGCCGTCCTTCGCGCCGTACAGCATGCGCACGGCGTTCAGCTTGATGGTGATCCCGCGCTCGCGCTCGAGGTCCATCGAGTCGAGCACCTGGGCCTTCATCTCGCGCTGCTGGAGCGTCCGCGTCGTTTCCAGCAGCCGGTCGGCCAGGGTGGACTTTCCGTGGTCGATATGGGCAACGATGCAGAAGTTGCGAATGTGCTCTATCAGCACGATGCAGGTCCCGTCATGGTAAGCGTTTGTCGTAGGATGAAGTCGCGTACAAGCTACCCAATCCGGGGGGCGATAGAAAGGGCGCGCCGCCGGGCGCCGATTTTGCCCCTTACCCCGCCAAACCGCCACGCATCCTACTTTTCACGAGCAGAATCCATGCATTTTACCCGTTTGATGGCATCCTGCGCGGCCGCCGCCGCGCTGGCGTCGCCCCTTTCCGCCCAGCTCGCCACCACCCCGCGCGCTCTGGGTATGGGCGGCGCGTACGTGGCCGTGGCGCGCGGCCAGGAATCCCTCTTCCAGAACCCCGCGAACCTGGCGCTCCCGGGCAACCCGCACGCCTCCGCGGCCGCGCCGCAGGTGACCCTCGGCGCCACCATCAACGGCCTCACCTTCGGCGACGTCAACGACCTGCGCTCCTTTGACGAGCTCGACGACGACCAGCGCGCCGACATCCTGGGCCGCATTCCCGACGAGGGCACGGCCGCGGAAGTCGACATCCGCGTCCCCGTCTTCTCCATGTCGTTCCGCCGCGCCCTGTTCGGCGTGTCGTACAACCTGACGGGGCGCCACGGCGTCTCGCGCGACGTGGTGGACCTGGTGCTGAACGGGGTGCAGCAGTCGCGGCTCCTGGGCGCCAACGCCTACGACGACGACGCCATCCTCAGCCAGTCGCAGGGCTTCCGCGCGTCGTACCTCGACTTCGCGGCCGGCTACGCGCACCGCGTGGGCCCCGTGAGCCTGGGCGTCACCGGCCACTACCTGCGCGGCAGCCGGATGGTGCGCTCCGGCGCGGTGGGCATCGACACGGTCCTCTCCGTCACTGCCCCCGACATCCGGGTCACCTACGCCGGCGTGGGGCGCGACGGCGCGAACGGCTTCGGCCTCGACCTGGGCGCCGCCATCCAGCCGAACCCGTCGCTCACGCTGAGCGCGGCGGTGGCCAACGTCGTCAACACGCTGGAGTGGAAGGGCGACCCGGAGATCCGCTCGATCGTCCTCAGCCGCGAGAACTACCGCACCGGCGACCCCGACCAGCTCCGGAACGACTACGCCCGCAGCGCCCGCCCGCTCTCCGCGGCGGACCCCGTTCTCGCGGCCCGCGCGCGCGGCCTGGCAGACGACCTGGACGTCGGCGCCACCCTTGCCCCCGTCCTGCGCCTGGGCGCCGCCTGGGAGCCGCACGCCGGCACCACCTTCGCCGCCGCCTACCAGGGCGAGCTCTCCGACAGCCGCCTCGGCGGCCCCTGGGACCGCTCGCTCGGCATCGGGGTGCAGCACAAGATCCCCGTCGTCACCCTTCGCGCCGGCCTCTCCACCGACCTGGACAGCGGCACGATGCTGGGCGGCGGCCTCTCGCTTGGCCCGCTCCACCTGGGCGCCGCGCGCCTCACCGGCAGCTCCGAGGGCAACTCCGGCCAGAGCGGCTGGCTGTTCACCTTCGGCTTCGGCGGGCAGACGAATAGCCGGATGAACTGAGCCCCCTCCCCCGCTCGTTCCTCGCGGCCCCTCCCCCAAACTGCGGGGGAGGGGCGTTTCGCGTGGTCTGGTGTGCGCGGGCTCCCCCTCTCCCCGGCCCTCTCCCCCGCAAGCGGGGGAAAGGGTGCACTCCGACCCCGACCCAGCATCCGTGGTAGGGGCGCGATTCATCGCGCCCGTGCCCGTCCCCGCACCACCGCCCGCATTTCGCACCCAAATCCGTAGGGCAGACCTGCGTGTCTGCCCGTCCTTTCCGCCACCGCGAACCCCGCTGGTTCGCACCGATCGTCGTAGGGGCAGCCCCACGTGGCTGCCCGTGCCCGCCCCGGCACCGCAATCACGAAAAAGGGGAGAGGCGCATCGGCCTCTCCCCCTTGTGATCGAACCCCGTCAACCCTACCGCGTCATCGCGCGCACCGCCTCCAGCCCCTTCGGGTCCCAGCGCGGCCGCTCGGCGGCGTTGGCGATCTCGGTGGCCAGGTAGAGCACCATCCGCGAGATGCGCGCGGCCTTGTCCGTGTCGATCTTCTCCACCTCGTCGGACGGGCGGTGGTAGTCCGGGTGCACGCCGCTGAAGAAGAAGATCGCGGGGACCTCCTTGCGCGCGAAGTTGTAGTGGTCCGAGCGGAAGAAGAACTGCTCCTGCGGCCAGATGTCGTCCGACAGCGTCAGGTGCAGCTCAGGGTGCGCGGCCTGGACGCGGTTGGCGAGCGCCCCCAGCGACGAGTAGTCCTTGCCGATCACCACCACGCTGTCCGGGTTGTTGCGCCCGATCATGTCCACGTTCACGTCCGCCACGATCTGCGCGAGCGGGATCGTGGGATGATCCGAGAACCACTCCGACCCCAGCAGCCCCTTCTCCTCGCCGCTCACGTGCACGAATGCGATGGAGCGCTTCGGCCGGTCGCGCATCATCGAGAGCGCCTGCGCCACCTCCAGCAGCCCCGTCGTCCCCGAAGCGTCGTCGTCCGCGCCGTTGTAGATGGAGTCGCCGTTCACCGGCTGCCCCACACCTACGTGGTCCATGTGCGCCGAGATCACCACGTACTCGTTGCGCAGCACCGGGTCGCTGCCCGGGAGGATGGCGATGACGTTGGGCGCCCGCGCACGGTCCATCTCCTCCTGCGGAAGCGCCAGGCTGGCCGTGACCCCCGCCAGCGGCGCGGGGCGGAAGCTCGGGGCGGCCCCGCGCGCGGCCAGCGTCGCGAACGGCGTTCCGGCGCCCGCGAACATGCGCGTGGCGGCATCGTGCGTCATCATGAACTGCGGATACGCGACCGCGCCGCCCGGGGTGCGCGCCCCGCGGGTGGCGGGCGCGGCGTAC
>DASVVI010000331.1:0-7776 GCA_036386635.1 Longimicrobium sp. | reverse complement strand
CCGCACGGACCTCCCCCTTCACCAAATCATGGACCAGACCCGCCGCTACTGGCCGGGCACACGCGCCAGTCCCGGGCGCTGCCAGCAGATCGCGATCCCGTCGAGCCCGACGCCACACACGGGCGCTTCGGGGGCGAAAGCGCGGAGCGGGGCCTCGGGAGCGCTCCTCGTGGGCTGCAGCGTCTTCAGCGGTCGCGTGCCGTCCAGGAGCAGAACGTCGGACCCCCAGCAGTACGCCTTGCCATCCCTGTCCAGGCCACAGCTCTGGCCGAAGCCGCTGGTCAGGGTGGTGAAGGGGATGGACCCGGCCACGGCCGCCGGCGCGCGGCTGTGCTGCTCCTGGCCGTTTCCGAGCTTCCCGTGGGTTCCGTCGCCCCAGCAGTAGGCGCGGTCGTCGAGCGTGAGCCCGCAGGTGACGAACGTCGCCGCCGAGATTTCCCGGAACCGCAGCCCCCCGGATACCGGCACGGGGCGTGTGGAGCAGTCGACGTTCACGGGGCAGACCTCCGGCCTCCCTTCCACACCAAGCTCGCCCGAGACGTTGCGCCCCCAGCAGTACGGGGCGCCCCCGGTCGTGATCCCGCAGGCATGGCCGTAACCGAGGTCGATCCGCGCGAACGAGAGGCCGCCCGCCACCGGCGTCGGGACGTTGCTGTTGGTGGTCGATCCGTTCCCCAGGAAGCCGGCGAAGTTGTTTCCCCAGCAGTAGCCCTCGTTCGTCGTCGAGACCCCGCAAGTCGCCCCCCGGCCGGCGCTGATGGAGCGGAAGACGATGCCGCCGGCCACGCGGACCGGCGTGGCACTCCGGCCACCGGTGGTGCCGCCGCCGAGCGTTCCCTCGGTATTGTTGCCCCAGCAGTACACCGCTCCCGCGGACGTGAGACCGCAGACATGGCCTGGGCCGGTGGTCAGCGCCGCGAAGCGGAGTCCCCTGGCGACCGGGAGCGGCACCGTGCTGCAGCGGAACACGTCACGAAAATAAAAGCCGTGGAGGTCCGAGGTCAGGCTCTCGCAGCGGTCGGTGGGAGGTTCGGCGCCGAGCTCGCCGTACCGGGCGATCCCCCAGCAGTACGCCTCCCCGTCAGCCGTCAATCCGCAGGTGGCGTTCTCACCTACGCTGAGCGACGTGAAGCGGAGCGGCGCAGGGTACGTGATCACGTACACATGCCCCTCCAGCCGCTCCATCCCCACGGTGGCGATGATGGTGGCGTGGCCCCCGGCGACGGCGGTGACGAGCCCGGTGGAGTCCACGCGCGCCACGGCCGGGTTGGACGACTCCCACCTGGCTCCGGCGAGGTTCTCCGGCTTTGTGCTGGGCACGAGCGCGCGCGGGGCCACCCGCCGCGTATCGCCGGGGAGGAGCGCGAGAGTGTCGGGCCACACGTGCAGGTTGTCGGTGTAGACCAGCACCAGCAGGTCCGCGTAGACTCCGTCCACGTAGGCCGTGACGGTGGCGCGCCCCGCCCGCACGCCGGTGATGGCGCCGGTGGAGCTGACGGTCACGAAGCTCGGGTCCGAGCTCGACCACCGGACGTTTCGCCCGCTGACCGGCTGCCCCTGCTCGTCACGAAGGTCCAGGGGCGGCTGCAGCGTCTGCCCGGGCACCACGTTCAGGGTGGGCTGGCCGAAGGTCGCGGCGGCCACGCGCGGTCCCGAGCTGACGGGATCTTCGCACGCCGCCACCAGGACGACGCTGGCGAGCAGTGCGATGACGCGGGTAAGACGATGTTTCATCATCAATGCGGGGAAGGCGGTACTTCGCGCTGGGTGGACAAGAACGTTTGTTTAGGCGGATTCGCGACAGGTGCCGCCGGCGCTCCGTTCGCGGAGCTACGATTCGCTCCAGCGGCGCATGACCAGCGAGGTATTGGCCCCGCCGAAGCCGAACGAGTTCGAGATGGCGACCTCGATGTCGGCCTGGCGCGCGGTGTTGGGCACGTAGTCCAGGTCGCAGGCGGGGTCCTGCTGGCGCAGGTTGATGGTGGGCGGCAGCATCCCCTCGCGCAGTGCCAGGGCGGTGACTCCCGCCTCGATGGCGGCGCTCCCGCCCAGGGCGTGGCCCAGCATCGACTTGGTGGAGGAGACCGCCAGCCGGTCCGCGTGCTCGCCGAATACGCTGCGGATGGCGCGCGTCTCCGCCAGGTCGCCCACGGGGGTGGAGGTGCCGTGCGCGTTGATGTAGTCCACGTCCTCCGGCGCGATGCCGGCGCTGCGCAGGGCGCGGCGCATGGCCAGCGCGGCGCCCTGGCCGTTCTCCGGCGGCGCGGTGATGTGGTACGCGTCGGCGCTCATCCCGAAGCCGATCACCTCCGCCACGATGGGCGCCCCGCGGCGCTGGGCGCACTCCAGCTCCTCCAGCACAAGCACCGCCCCGCCCTCGCCGTGCACGAAGCCGCTGCGCGTCTCGTCGAAGGGACGGCTGGCGGTCTCGGGGGTGTCGTAGGTGGTGGCCAGCGCCCGCGCCGCCGCGAAGCCGGCGAAGGAGATGGGCGTCAGGCACGCCTCGGTGCCGCCGGCGAGCATCATGTCCGCGTCGCCGCGCTTGATGGCGTGGAAGGCCTCCCCGATCGCGTGGTTGCTGCTGGCGCACGCGGAGACGGGGGCGTAGCTCGGCCCCTGCGCGCCCGTGCGGATCGCCACCTGCCCCGCGGCCAGGTTGATGATGCTGGCGGGGATGAAAAAGGGCGACACGCGCCCCATCCCCTTCTCCTCCATGAGGTCGCGGGTCTCCATGATGCTCACCAGCCCGCCCATCCCGGAGCCGATGATGACGCCGGTGTTCTCGGGATCGGGCACGGTGCCGATGCCGCCGAGCCCCGCGCTCCTCATCGCCTCGTCCGCGGCGACGACGGCGTACTGGATGAAGGTGTCCATCCGGCGCGCTTCCTTGCGGTCCAGCACCGGCTCGGGGCTGAACCCCTTCACCTCGGCCGCGATCGACACCTCGGGCGCCAGCCCCGGGAGCACGCACTTGGTGAGCGGCCCCACGCCGCTCTTTCCCGCGAGCAGCCCCGCCCACGTTTCCGGCGTGGAGCACCCCAGCGGCGTGACCATCCCGATGCCGGTGACGACGACCCTGCGTGACACGATGGACCTCCTTGAGGAACCGCGGTTTATTCCGCCTTCAGCAGCCCCTTGCGCAGCGCGAAGCGCACCAGCTCGCTCCGGTGGCGCAGGTTCAGCTTCTCCATGATGCGCGCGCGGTAGGTGTCCACCGTCTTGGGCGAGATGAAGAGCTTCTTGCCGATCTCGCTGGAGCTGAACCCCTCCACGGTGTACGACAGCACCTCGCGCTCGCGCTCGGTGAGGCGGTCGAGCGGGTCGTCCTCGCCGGGCTCCGCCTTGGCCTTGAGGCCGCGCAGGAGGAGCTTGGCTCCGCTCGGGTAGAGGAAGACGTCGCCGCGCGCCACGGTGTGGATCGCCTCGATCAGCTCCTCGTCCGCGCTCTTCTTCGTCACGTACCCGCTGCCCCCCGCCTCCAGCACGGGAAGGAGGTGCTCCTCCTCGCCGTGCATCGTCAGCACCAGGACGCGCGCCCCCTGCTCCAGCGCGGCGATCTGGCGGACGGCCTCCAGCCCGCCCATTCCGGGCATCGAGAGGTCCATCACCACCACGTCCGGCCGCGTCTGCCCGGCGAGGCGCACGCCCTCCTCGCCCGTCCCTGCCTCGCCCACCACCTGGAAGCCGGGCTCCGCCTCCAGCAGCGCGCGCAGCCCCGCGCGGAGCACGGCGTGGTCGTCCACCAGCAGGATGCGAACGGTGTCGGGCATGGGGAGCCGGGTTTGGGGTGCGCGGTGGCGGCGGAATTTGAACAGGGGGCGGGTGTGGCGCAAGCGAAGGAACGGAAGTGCGTTAGTGCGTGAGTGCGTCAGTGCGTTTTGGCTCGGGCGCACTTACGCACTTACGCACTCACGCACTTTCCTCCTCACAGCCTCGTCGACAGCCACCCCGGCGTCCAGCGCGACAGCAGCGCCGAGAGGGTGGAGAACGATCCCGTGAAGAGGAGCACGCCCAGCACCAGGAGCATCGCCCCGCTCACGCGGTTGATCCACGGGAGCCACTGGCGGATGCGCTTGAAGGTGGTCAGGAAGCGCTCGATCAGCACGGTGGAGAGGAGAAAGGGGATCGCCAGGCCGGCGGAGTATACCGCGAGCAGCCCCATCCCCTCCATCATGCTCCCACGCGTCGCGGCCAGCGTCAGGATGCCGCCCAGCACCGGCCCGATGCACGGCGTCCACCCCGCGCCGAAGGTGATCCCCACCAGCAGCGTCCCCAGGTAGCCGACGGGCTTGTCCGCCAGGTGCATCCGCCACTCGCGGCCGGCGCCGGGAAGCCGCAGTACTCCCAGCAAGTACAGGCCGAAGAGGATCAGCAGCACCCCTCCCACGCGTTCCACCCACCGGCTCGCGTACGCCAGCAGCGAGCCGAGGAAGGTGGCAGAGGCGCCCAGGATCATGAACACCAGGGTGAAGCCGAGCACGAAGAGCACCCCGTGCACCAGCACCGCCCGCCGCGTGCGCCCCGTCTCCGCGTCGCGCAGCTCGTCCAGGCTCATCCCCGTGATGAACGTGGCGTAGCTGGGCACCAGCGGCAGCACGCACGGCGAAAGGAAGCTGAGCAGCCCGGCCGAAAAGGCCACCAGCAGCCCGAGAGATTGCGGTTCCATGGAGCTCGCGCACGGAGTCGGATCGGCGCGCCCACGCGCGCCGCGCACCAAGATACACCCCAGTGCCCGATTGTGCCTGCCCGCCCCTCACGCGTCTGCCGCCGCACGCATTCGCTAGGCGCCAGGCCGCATCTGCGCGCTCCGATTTGTGGCTGGTGTGGCCCTGCGGGTGTGCGTTAGCCTTGACACCATGAAACCGCTGCGCGTGTATATCGATACGTCCGTCGTGGGCGGGTGCCTGGACCCGGAGTTCCGGGACGTCTCTTTGCGGCTCTTTGACCAATTTCGGAACGGGAAGATGATCGCCGTCATCTCGCCGCTCACGATGTCGGAGATCGAACCCGCTCCAAAGGAGGTACACGCCGTCCTCCAGAGCATCCCCGATGCGTATCGTGAAAACGTGGCTGCCACGGCAGACGCAGATCGTTTGGCGAGCCTCTACATCGCTGCCGGCGTCATTGGCGGGTCGATGCGGAGCGATGCCGAACACATAGCCATGGCGACAGTCCAGCGTGTCGACGTTCTGGTGAGTTGGAATTTCAAACACATCGTCAACGAACGCCGCGCACAGGGGTACAATTCCGTGAACCTGCGAGAGGGTCATCCGATCCTCGCCATCAGAACTCCGGCCGAGGTGCTTGCAGATGCCCGATGAGAAGCCTTTCGATTGCGTGCGCTTCATGCGGGAGGCGCGCGCCCGCGTAAGCCGCGAGCTCGAGGGGAAGTCCTCGGAAGAGCGAGTTCGCTGGATCAATGAAGAAGGGGCGAAGTTCTGGAAGGAGCATCCCGCTCCGGCCCCGGACGAGGCTCGGAAAACCGCCTGACCGGCCGCGCTGCGACGGGAGAGGGCCCCGGCTAACCCGCTGGGGCCCTCTCCCGTTCCTCCACCAGCGCAAGGAATCAGGTGTTCGCGGTCCGCCCTAAAGCCAACAGTCGCCCGAGAGATCGTCGCACTACGAAGCCCGCGCACGAAGTGGAATCGGTGCCGCGCGCCGTGTGCCCGCCTGCCCGCCCCCCACGCGCCCGCCGCCGCACGCAATCGCTAGGCGCCAGGCCGCATCTGCGCGCTCCGATTCGTGGCTGGTGTGGCCCTGCGGGTGTGCGTTAGCCTTGACACCATGAAACCGTTGCGCGTGTATATCGATACGTCCGTCGTGGGCGGGTGCCTGGACCCGGAGTTCCGGGCGGCATCGATGCAGCTCTTCCAGCGCTTCCGCGACGGGAGCATGGTCATGGTCACGTCAGATCTTCTGGAAACGGAACTTGCACGCGCGCCCGGTCCAGTGCGAGCTCTCGTGGACGAAGTATCGTTGACGCGGGAACACGTACTTGTCAGCCCGGAGGCGGAGTCACTCGCGATCCGCTACATCGAGAAGGGGGTAATCGGGGGCTCGAGGCACGCCGACGCCCTTCACGTGGCAAGTGCAACAGTTCAGCGCGTGGATCTGCTCGCGTCCTGGGACTTCAGGGACATTCTCAACCCAGTACGGGTTCGAGGCTACAACGCGGTGAATGCGAGTGAGGGGTACGGGCCTCTCGTCATCAAGTCCCCACAGGAGGTGGTTCGCCATGGATGATTACGAGCCGATCGACGCACTACGTCTCAAAGAGGAGTTGCAGGAACGCGTGAACCGTGCGCTTGCCGGCCTCACCGCGGAGGAACGGATTCGCTGGATTCGTGAAGAAGCGGCGAAGTACCGGAGCGAGAACCCGTCGCGTCTTCCGGACGGGGCTCGGAAGACCGCCTGAGTCAGGCCCAGCGCGATCGAAAAAGGGGAGGAGAACGGTGCCGGAAGAGAGGCCTTTCGACTGCGTGCGCATGATGCGCGAGATCCGCGAGCAGATCAGTAGGGAAATGGACGGAATGACGTTCGAAGAACGGCGGCTCTGGATTCAGGAGCAGCTTGCGAAGGCGAAGGGCGTTCAGGACGCTGTGCAAGGCGAGGCGGCCTCGAGCACCTCATGACGAGAAAGGGCTCCGAGGATCAACCCGGGGCCCTTTTTCGTTCTCTCAACCCCCGAAGCGGCTCAGGTGTTCGCGGTCTGGCGGGCGTAGGAGAAGCCGGATGCCAGGCGCTGCACGCCGCTCAGGAGGTAGTCCACCACCTCGCCGGCGGTGTAGCCGGTCCGGTCGGAGCCGATGAAGCGGCGGATGTTCTTGAGCTCGTCGCCGCTGGTGATCAGCGGGGCCTCTTCCACGCCCTCGTCGCGCACCTGCGCGTGGCCGATGGTGGCGAAGAGGGCGTTGCACAGGCACTTGCGGCCCACCGTGTCCTCCACCTTGCCGCCCTTCTTGATGTAGGTGTCCACCGGCTCGGCGGCGCAGCGGTAATTGACCCGCCCGCGGTCGTCCCGGTACGACTCGCGCAGGTAGCCAAGGTCGCACACGCGCTCCCGCTGCTGGTAGACGGGGAGCTGCGACAGCGTCCCCGGCACCTGCGCCACCTTGAACGGGAAGCCCGTGGGGGAGGCGCGCGAGTCGGTCACCACGTCGATGGTGTCCTCCTGAGCCTGGCGGATCACGTTGCGCTTCAGCTCGCTGGTGACGCCGCTCTCCTCCGCGTAGGCGAAGAGGGTGCCCACCTGGATTCCCGCCGCGCCGGCGTCCAGCGCCTCGGCCAGCTTCTCCGGGCTGCCGGAGCCGCCGGCGAGCCAGAAGGGGAGGCCGTGGTCCTTCATCTTCTCCAGGTCCACCACGTCGCGCTGGCCGTACACCGGCTCGCCGCGCTCGTTGTAGACGATCTCGCCGCGGGGCGGGGCGTTGTGCCCGCCGGCCGTGGGCGCCTCGATGATGAAGCCGTCCACCCGGCCGCTCGCCTTGCGCGCCAGCATGGTGGCCAGCGAGTTGGAGGCGATGATCGGGAGGAAGAACGGGCGCGTGATCTCCACCGGCGGCGCATCGGAGTGCACGCGCGGGTCGAAGTGCAGGAGCTCCGTCTCGTCGCGCCCCAGCCCCTCGACCTCGAACTTCATCGAAGCGGCCTCGTGGCGGGCGAAGCGGTCCAGCACGCCCGGGATCTCCTTGGGGATGCCGGCGCCCATCAGCACGTAGTCGACGCCCGCGAGCATGGCGCCGTACAGCGTCGCCAGGTTGGGCATCTGCACCTTGG
>DASVVI010000330.1:0-4158 GCA_036386635.1 Longimicrobium sp. | reverse complement strand
AACAACTCGGCGGTCTCGAGCATGGCCGACCTCCTGGCATATGGGCTTCGCGCCCGTAACGGTCACCTACCTGGCGAGCATTAGAAGTTTAATGCTACGCCGCGACCGGCCAGGGGGTCGGCCTTCTCATATCAACTCTGTTCTGTGTGAGCCTTGTTGTTCTTGCTTTTCTCTCCTGCGTCTCTGCGCCTCTGCGTGAGACCCGCAGTTTTAGCGGCGCTTCTGCATGCTGAGCGCGGTGAACTCCATGGCCTCGTGCGTCTCGGAGTCGCGGAAGATCTGGAGGAGCTCCTGACGGCGCTCCTTCTCGCGGCGGTCCAGGCCCTCCATGCCGATCAGCTCGCGCAGATCGGCCTCGACGCCCTCGCCCGTCACGTGCTTAAGGCACAGGAAGGTGAGACCGCTGAACGGGAAGCGGTCGAACGTGGCCATCAACTGATCGCGCAGGACCGGGCTGTGGCGCATGTGGAACATGATCGAGCGGTCGATGCCGCGCACCGGGTACTGCGGAAACGCCGCCGAGTGCATCAGCGCCGACGCGAAGTTGTTGAGGATCAGCTCCGCCATCGCCTTCACCTCGTCCTCGCTCGCCGCGTCGCCCGGGCGCCACACCGCGTCGTCGTAGAAGTACGGGCGCAGGTAGGGGCGCTCCACCAGCAGGCGCACGTGGTCCGAAGTCTCCGTGATCGCGCGCTGGATCAGGTGCATGTCCGGCTGCTGCTGCGCGAGCTCCAGCTGGCGCAGAGCCGTGTCGATCTGCTCCCGCGCGATGCGGAGCTGCTCGCGGAAGACGGAAAAATTGAGGAGACCCACCGCGACGAGCAGCATGGTCCCCGCGAAACCCATCCAACCGATCCAAACTTCCATTCCCATAACGAATATGCCCTCCAGGAACCCGTAGGCGGGTTCCCCTTAACTCGTGAAGCAGACTGCCGTTGTCGCCTGCAGGTGCGACGGAATACCAGAAGGGGCGCCGCGAGTTCCGTCCGGGCACCACGTGGAGGCCAGGCAGTTGCAGTCCACTCACGAATCTGAGAACGGCCGTCAAGCTTTAACCGAACCCCGCGAATGTCCGAAGACCTACTCTGGAACGCCGAATCGCAGGCCGAGCGCCTCGCCGAGCTCACGGCGGAAGATGCGCGGCTCAAGGAAGCCCCGCTGCGCCGCGACGTGCGCTCTCTGGGCCGGCTGCTGGGCCAGGTGATCCGCGAACAGGAGGGCGACGCGCTCTTCCAGGCCGTCGAGCAGCTCCGCCACCTCGCCATGGGCCACCGCGAGCTGGAGGACGAGGGCACGGGCATCACCGACGACGACCGCATGCGCGATGCGGAGCGCATCGTGGCCGGGCTGGAGCTGGGCGAGGCGTACCGGCTCACCAAGGCGTTCTCCATCTACTTCGATCTCACCAACCTCGCGGAGACACAGCACCGCAAGCGCCGCCGGCGGGGCGCGCAGCTGCAGCCGGGCGCGCCGTCGCAGGCGGGCACCATCCGCGGCACCCTTCAGCGCCTGCGCGACGCGGGTGTCGGCAAGGCGGCGGCGCTTGAGTTCCTGGCGCGCATCCTGATCGTCCCCGTCTTCACGGCGCACCCCACCGAGGTGTCGCGCCGCACGGTGCTCTTCAAGCGCGGCCGCATCGCCGAATCGCTGGAGCGGCTCGACCGGCTGCCGCTCACCGGCGCCGAGGCCGCGCTGCAGGAAGCCGCCATCGCCGTCGAGATCACCGCGCTCTGGCAGACGGACGAGGTGCGCCGCCGTCAGCCCGCCGTGACTGACGAGATCCGTATGGGGCTCGACTACTATCCGCGCGTCCTCATCCCCACCCTGCCGGGCCTCTACTTCGAGATCGCCGACGCCTTCGAAGCCACGTACGGCGAGCCCATCCCGCCGCGCACGCTGCCGCAGGTGGTGCGCTTTGGCTCCTGGATCGGCGGAGACCGCGACGGAAATCCGTTCGTCACGCCGCAGGTCACGCGCGAGGCGCTACAGCTCGCCCGCGAGACGATCCTGGACTACTACGTCGCGGCGCTGGAGGAGCTGACGGAGCGGCTCAGCGCCTCGACGCGGCAGGTGGAGGTCAGCCCCGAGCTGCGCGCGGCGCTGGACCACTACGCCGAGACGATCCCCTCGCTCGACCCGCACCCGGAGACGCGCTCCACCACCGAGGTGTACCGCCGCTTCATGGGCTACGTCGGCGGCCGGCTGAACGCCGCGCGCAACGACCCCGCGAACCCCGCCGCCTATCCGGACGCGGCCGCCTTTCTCCGTGACCTGTGGCTGGTGCGCGAGAGCCTGGTGGCCAACCGCGGCGAGCGGCTGGCGCGCCTCCTCATCGGCCCCATCCTGCGCCAGGTGGAGACGTTCGGCTTCCACCTGCACGTGCTCGACATCCGCCAGCACGCGCGCATCCACGAGCGCGCCCGCGCCGAGCTCCTGGGCCGTGGCGCCGAAGCGCTCCCCGAAGCGCCGTCCGAGGACGCGATCAAGCTGCTGGACACCATGCGCGCCGTTGCCGACCTCAAGCGCGCCTACCCGCCCGAGGCCATCCAGCAGTACGTCATCAGCGGCGCCACCTCGGTCGAAGACATGCTGACCGCCGTCCGCCTGGCCGAGATGGCGGGGGTCGCGGTCCAGGCGAGCGAAGGCGACCCGGGGCTGATGCCGGTCCCGCTCTTCGAATCCATCGAAGACCTGCGCAACTGCCCGGCGATCTGCCGCGAGCTGTGGACGCGCCCCGACTACGCGCGCCTGCTGGACTCGTGGGACCGGCGGCAGGAGGTGATGCTGGGCTACTCCGATTCCAACAAGGACGGGGGGATGCTCACCAGCACCTGGGAGATCTACAAGGCGCACCGCACGCTTCACGAGGTGGCGCGCGAGTGCGGCGTGCGCCTGCGCCT
This sequence comes from Longimicrobium sp., assembly GCA_036386635.1. Taxonomy (GTDB): domain Bacteria; phylum Gemmatimonadota; class Gemmatimonadetes; order Longimicrobiales; family Longimicrobiaceae; genus Longimicrobium. The sequence continues at coordinate 1,258 of DASVVI010000330.1, read as the reverse complement.
CTTCCACGGGCGCGGGGGCACGGTGGGGCGCGGCGGCGGGCCCACGCACCGGGCCATCAGCGCGCAGCCGCCCGGCGCCTTCGAGGGCGAGCTGAGGATCACCGAGCAGGGCGAGGTGCTCAACTGGAAGTACGCGGACACGGTGCTGGCCGAGCGCAGCCTGGAGGTGATGATCGCCGCCTCGCTCGACGTCCTCGCCCGCGGAGCCGGCCCCGCGCCGCACGACGCGCGCTGGGAAGAGGCGATGGAGACGATGTCGGCCGACGCGTACGCGTTCTACCGCGAGCACGTCTACGGCAACCCGGACATCCTCCCCTACTTCCAGCAGGCGACCCCCGTGGCCGAGCTGGAGCACGCGCGCATCGGCTCGCGCCCGGCGAAAAGGGGCGAGAGCCGGGGCCTGGACGACCTGCGCGCCATCCCCTGGGTGTTCGGGTGGATGCAGAGCCGCCACGTGCTCCCCGCCTGGTTCGGCGTGGGCCACGCCTTTGAGCGCTTCGCCGCCCGCGACGGCGGCGAGGCGCTGCTGCGCCAGATGATGGCCGCCTTCCCCCTCTTCCACGACCTGGTGCGCAACGTGGAGATGGGAATGGCCAAGGCGGACCTCTCCATCGCCCACCGCTACTCCGAGCTGGTGCCCGACGCGGAGTTGCGGACCCGCGTCTTCACGATGATCTCCGAAGAGTTCGAGCGCACCCGCCGCATGATCCTGCTCGTCACCGGCCAGACGCGGCTCCTGGAGGAGAACCCGGTGCTCGCGCGCTCCATCCGCCTGCGCAACCCGTACGTCGACCCGATGTCGCTCATCCAGGTCGGTCTCCTGCGCCGCAAGCGCGCCGGCGAGGAGAGCGACGAGCTGAACTACGCGCTGGCGGGCACCATCAACGGGATCTCGGCAGGGCTGCGGAACACGGGGTGAGGCAGAGGGCCCTCACCCCCGCTCGTTCCTCGCTGCCCCCTCTCCCGATAACAGGAGAGGGCTGTGCCCTCTGTTATCGAGAGAGGGGGCGGAGGTTTGTGCTGCGCGGAGGGCCCCCTCCACCCGACTCCTACCCCGCCTGCGGGGGCGCAGGGCGGATGAGGGGGAGAACTCCGCGCGCGCATCACAGATCCGTAGGGGCGCGATTCATCGACGATTCATCGCGCCCGTGCCTGACGCTGCACCGCAACCTGCGGCGCACGAGACCGCTTCAGCGGTCTTCCCGTCGTTCCAGCCGGGGGCTTCAGCCCCCGGTGCGCCGCCGGCACCCCCCCACCC
>DASVVI010000329.1:0-3098 GCA_036386635.1 Longimicrobium sp. | reverse complement strand
GGCGGGCTCCCGGCGCTGCGCGGGCCCGCGATGAAGCTGGGCCAGATGCTGAGCCTGCAGACCGACCTGCTGCCGGAGGAGATGATCGAGGAGCTGGGCCGCCTGCAGATGGAGGCACCCGGGATGCACCCCTCGCTGGTGCGCGCGCAGTTCCGCTCCAGTATGGGCAGCAATCCCGAGCAGCTCTTCGCGAAGTTCGACCCGAAGCCCTTCGCGGCCGCATCGCTCGGCCAGGTGCACAACGCGGTCACGCTTGAAGGCGACGAGGTAGCCGTCAAGATCCAGTACCCGGGGATCGCCGACGCCATCGCCAGCGACTTCAAGCTGCTGCGCACGATCGCGCTCCCCGCCCAGCTCTCGAAGTACGTCACCCGCGAGCTGCTGGACGAGCTGCAGACGCAGATCGTCGCCGAGACGGACTACGAGCGCGAGGCGGAGAACATCGACTTCTTTCGCACGGGGCTGGAGCCGCTCGGCTTCGTGCGCGTGCCGGACGTGCACCGCGAGTATTCCAGCGGGCGCGTGCTGACGATGTCGCGCCTCGAGGGCGAGCACCTGGACGCGCTGTTGGCCACGGATCCCCCGCAGGAGCTACGCGACCGCATCGGCGCCAACCTGCTGGAGCTGTACTACTTCCAGCTCCTCCACATGCAGGCCTTCCACGCCGATCCGCACTGGGGGAACTACCTCTTCCGCCACGACGGATCGATCGGGCTGGTCGACTTCGGGTGCGTGAAGTACGTCCCGCCGAAGTTCGTGGAGAACCTCCGCAAGATCTTCTTGTATCCCGGCCCGCGCGATGCCGAGGACTTCCGCCGCCTTCTGGAGGAGCGCTACTCGCTGTACGGCAAGCGGATCGGCGCGGCGACCACGCGGGCGCTGGTGCAGTTCGCGGAGCGCTTCTACGGCCGCGTGTACCCGCCGCAGATCGAGCGTGACGACGAGCCGTTCGACTTTTCCGATGCAGGCGCCCTGCGTGACTACACGACGCACTCGCTGCGCGTGACGCGGGCAAAGGGCGCGCTTCCCGAGTACGTCTTCCTCGCGCGCGCGGAGGCCGGGCTGTACCAGACGCTCCACCGGCTGGGCGCGCGGGTCCACACCAGCCGCATCGTCCGCCGCTACCTCGACGGATGATGGAGGCGCTCGAGGATCTCTGCTTCCTCCCCGCGCACCGGCTCGCGGCGGAGATCGCGGCCGGCACGCTCAGCTCGCGGGACGCCGTCGCCGCGCACCTGGAGCGGATCGCGCGGCTCATCGGCCGCCTCTATGCGGTGGTCTCGCTGGACGCGGATCGGGCGCGGGAGCGTGCGCGCGAAGCGGATGCCGCGCTCGGGCGAGGCGAGTCGTGGGGTCCGCTGCACGGCCTGCCGATCACCATCAAGGACACGTTCGACGTGGCCGGCCTGCGCACCACCTACGGCCACCGCCTGAGCGGGCGAAACGTGCCGGCGCGCAACGCCACCGTGGTCGAGCGCCTCGTCGCGTCGGGCGCCATCGTGCTGGGGCACACCAATGTGCCCGAGGGTGCTCACGATTGGCAGTGCGTCAGCCCCTTCTTCGGCCGCACTTCAAACCCATGGGACCTCGCGCGCACTCCCGGCGGCAGCTCCGGCGGCGCGGCGGCGGCGGTGGCGGCGGGTCTCTCGCCGCTCGACATCGGCAGCGACGCGGCGGGCTCGATACGCGTGCCGGCCCACTTCTGCGGCGTCTTTGCGCTCAAGCCGACGGAGAACCGCGTGCCGGAGACGGGGCACTCGGAGATTCCAGGGATGCTGCGCCCCTTCCGCCGCATCGTCTGCTACGGCCCCATCGCCCGTAGCGTGGCCGACCTGCGGCTCGTCCTGCCGCTGATCGAAGGGCCGGACGGGCACGACTGGGAGGTGCCGCCTCCGCCTCCTCCATCGCCTGATTCGCACGCGCCACGGCGGTTCGCGCTGAGCTTCGGCCCGTTCCCGCTCGACGATGGCGCGCGGCGTGTCATCGAGCGCGCCGCGGCGCGGCTGCGCGAAGCGGGTCATACGGTGGACGAGCGTGATCCGCCGAGCTTCGACTTCGCGGAGGCGCTGGACGTGTGGGGCCGCATCCTGGGCGCGGAGGTTGGCGGCGCCATGCCCGCGCCGCTGCGGGTGATGTGGCGCGCCGTGCTCGGGCCGCGCTACGGCCGGAGCGCGTGGAGCCGCGGCTACGTCGCTGGTCTCGGCGGCGGAATGCGCGCATATGCGAAGGCGCTGGAGCGGCGCGACCGGCTGATCGGCGCGGCGGAAGCGTTCCTCTCGTTGTACGACGGATGGCTACTTCCCGCCGCTGCCACCGCCGCGTTCACCCACCGCCGCATCGGCGCGCGGATCTGCGTAAACGGGCGCAAGGTTGCGTACTCCCTCGCGAACGGCGCGCACTGCTGCGCCATTGGAGTGCTGGGCTCGCCCGTCGTCTCCATCCCCGCCGGCGTGGACGAGGAGGGGATGCCGGTCGGCTTCCAGATGGTAGGCCGCCGCTGGCGCGACATGGAGCTTCTGGATGCCGCCGCGGATGTGGAACGGGCGCTCGGCGGCTTCCGCGCTCCGCCGGCGATCTAACGGTCTCACGCAAAGGCGCGAAGCCGCAAAGAAAGGGGGTTCCGTGTCTTTCCTTCGCGTCTTTGCGCCTTTGCGTGACATTCTGGTCAGAAGTCCTGCGCCTCTGCGAGCATCGCGGCGATCCCGAGCATCGCCGCCGCGGCCGTGGTGCTGAGGAGCAGGGCGATCCAGGGGAAGCGCGATTCGAAGAAAAGGGTGCCCGGGTTGAGGTACCCCGCGCCGCTCATCAGGTCGAAGACGTTCAGCCAGTGCAGCGCCGGAATCTCGCCGATGAAGAACCAGGCGCCGGTGATGGCGAAGCCGACCGTGGCCGCCGTGTACTCGCCCTCGAAGAAGTGCGGAAGCAGCGCGCCTACTCCCAGGAACACCAGCCCGCCGCCCATCGTGGTGAGGGAGAAGCGGAGCGACTGGGCGAACGGGTAGCTCTCGCCTCCCAGCGGCGACCCGATCGACAGGATCACCGCCGGAATCAGCGCCAGCGCGCCGAGCTCCGCCACGCACACCGTCGTGCGGGCGAGC
>DASVVI010000328.1:0-3158 GCA_036386635.1 Longimicrobium sp. | reverse complement strand
TCTCCACGCACCTGATCTACGAGGTGGAGAGCCTGGCCGACCACGTGGGGGTGCTGCGCGACGGCCGCCTCGTCGCGCAACTCTCGCGGGACGAGCTGCGGCGCACCGTGCGGCGCTACCGGGCCGAGGTGCCGGAGGGGTGGAAGGCGCCGCCCGGGCTGGAGGTGATGCGCATGCGGCGCAGCGGCCGCGAGGTGCAGTGGACCGCGATGGGCGAAGAGCGCGAGGTGACGGAGCGCCTGGCCCTCGCCGGGGCGCAGGTGCGCGAGGTGTCGCCGCTGGCGCTGGAGGAGGCCGCTCTCGCCTTTCTCACTGGTGAGGTGACGCCATGACGAACGCGCACTCAACGCCGCCCCTGCGCGAGGTGCTTGGGGAGCAGGTGCGCGCCGTCGGATACGCGCTGCGCAGGCCGGCACTCGCGGCCGCGGCGCTGGTGACCGTGGGGACGCTCCTCCTCGCCATCCAGATCATGCGCGAGCCTGCCGCGATGGACTTCTCGCCCGAGTCCCAGATGCTCCCGGGCGTGCTGGGCCTCCTCTTCCCCATCGCCGTGTGGCAGGGGGAGAAACGCTTCGGCGACGGCTTCCTGTGGACGCTCCCGGTGGACCGGCGCAGGCACGCGCTCTCCAAGGTGCTGGCCGGATGGGTGTGGCTGATGGCGGCCGTCGCCTTCTTCATCCTCTGGCTGGCCGTACTGGCGCTCGCCAGCGGCGGCAGCTTCCTGGGCGAAGAGACGCGCCAGCTCGCCTCCGCCACCGACGGCGTCGCAAACGCGGTGTACTTCACGATGACGCGAACGATCCGCTGGAGGACGCAGCCGGTGCTCTGGATCGTCCCCTTCACCGCCGCGACGGGAACGTACCTCCTCGCCAGCGCCCTCGGGCTGGGGGTACGGCATCCGTTGCGGTGGATCGCGGGAGTGGTGCTCGCCTTCTTCCTCGTCGTGGTGGCGCTGGAGGCGACGCACACCGTGCGGTTCAGCATGGGCCCCGCGCGCCTGGTGAGCTCGATCTACAACGGACCGTACGGACTCGACGCGCTCCTCACCGCCCGCACCGAATCGCTGCGTACCGAGATGTTCCTGGGCAACGGGAAGCGCGTGCCGGTCTGGCTCGGACTCCCGCACCTGGGCCAATGGGCGGCGGCCACCGTGGGATGGATGCTCGGCGGCCTCGTAGCCTTATGGGCCGCGGCGTCACGACATCGAGAGCGCCGCCGGGCCTGAACATCCGTCAAAATTCCGATCCAACGACGCACGCCGGCCCCGATTCGCGGGCCGGCGCGGCGCCCCCGTGTCTCCTCACATCTCCTTCGGGCAAAATGGACCTCACGATCCGCAACGTCTCCAAGCGCTACCCCAACGGTGTGCAGGCGCTGGGCGACGTTTCACTTACGATTCCTATGGGGATGTACGGGCTGCTCGGGCCGAACGGCGCCGGCAAGTCCACGCTGATGCGCACCCTCGCCACGCTGCAGGAGCCGGACAGCGGGACGATCACGCTGGGCGACATCGACGTGGTGCGGCAAAAGGATGCCGTGCGCGAGACGCTCGGCTACCTGCCGCAGGAGTTCGGTGTGTATCCCAACGCCACCGCGGAGCGGCTGCTGGAGCACTTCGCGGTGCTCAAGGGAATTCCGAGGCGCTCGCGCCGCGAGGTGGTCGATGCGCTCCTCCACCAGACCAACCTCTACGACACGCGCAAGAAGAAGCTCGGCGGCTACTCCGGCGGGATGCGGCAGCGGTTCGGCGTGGCGGTGGCGCTGCTGGGCGATCCGCGGCTGATCATAGTGGACGAGCCCACCGCCGGCCTCGACCCCGCCGAGCGCGTGCGCTTCCTGAACCTGCTCAGCGAGCTGGGCGAGAACAGCGTCGTCATCCTCTCCACCCACATCGTGGACGACGTCAGCGAGCTGTGCAGCCGCATGGCGATCATCGACCGCGGCGAGATCCTGCTGGAGGCCGAGCCGCTCTCCGCCGTCGCCGCGCTGCAGGGCCGCATCTGGCGCCGCGTCATCGCCCGCGACGAGCTCGCGCGGGTGGAGGAGGAGCACGCCGTCATCTCCACGAAGCTGCTGGCGGGACGCACCGTCGTTCACGTGCACAGCTCCACGTCGCCGGGCGCGGGGTTCGAGCCGGTGGAGGCGAAGCTGGAGGATGTCTACTTCAGCACGATGGCGCGCTATTACGGCCAGCCAGCCGACAAGCCTGTACTGGAGATGGCGCGATGAAGCTCACGGAGATCTTTCGCTTCGAGATCGGCTACCAGGTGCGCCGCTTCTCCACCTGGCTGTACGCGGTGGTGCTGGTGGGGCTCCTCCTGCGCATCGCGACCGAAGGGTACGTGGGGATCGCGCGCGCCGGCGGCTTCCACTTCAACTCTCCCTTCATCATCGCGTCGCTCACCCTGGTGGGGAGCATGATGGGGCTGCTGACCACCGCCGCGCTGGCGGGCGATGCGGGGGCGCGCGACGTCGCCACGCGCATGCATCCGCTCGTGTACACCGCGCCGGTGAGCAAGACGGCGTACCTGGGTGGGCGCTTCCTGGCCGCTTTCACGCTCAACGCGCTCATCCTGGCCGCCCTCCCGCTCGCCCTCTGGCTCGCCACGCTGGCGCCGGGGATCGAGCCGGAGCTGCTCGCGCGCTTCCGACCTGCCTCGTACCTGGGCGCGTACTTCTTCTTCGCGCTCCCGAACGCCTTCATCGCCACGGCGTTCCTTTTCTCCGCGGCGGTGCTCAGCCGGCGCGCGATGGCGAGCTACCTGGGCGCGGTGGTGCTCTTCTTCGGGGCGATGCTGAGCTGGGAGTTCCTGGCGCGGGAGCTGGGCTTCTGGGCGCTTGGCAAGCTGATCGACCCGCTCGGCCTCACGGCGATGAGCGCGCTCTCGATGTCGTGGACGGCGGCCCAGAAGAACGCCCTCCTGATCCCGATGGAGGGCTCGCTCCTGGTCAACCGCCTCCTGTGGATGGGCATCGCGCTGGGCGTGCTGGCGCTCACGCACCTGCGCTTCTGCTTCGCGCACCACGCGCCCGGGGGCGGGTGGAGCGCGCGGCGGGGTGCGCAGCCAGCCGCCGCGCAGTCCGCGCCCATCGCCGTGCCGCGCATCCGCGCCACGCGCGGCGCCGCCACGCGCGCGGGGCAGACGGCCGCGATCGCG
>DASVVI010000327.1:0-4424 GCA_036386635.1 Longimicrobium sp. | reverse complement strand
GGCGGGCGTCCGGCGCGCATCGCCGGGGGCTAAAGCCCCCGGCTGGAACTACGCGAAGACCGCTGAAGCGGTCTCGAGAAGGCGTGATCCTGACCGCGAGTCCGCGAAGGCGGACTTTGTGCTGTTGTTGCCGCGAGTTTACTCGCCAGGGCGATTCAGGGCTTCAGGTTCCGTCGGACGCGCGGCGAGGGGCAGGGGCGGTGGAGCCGGGGCGGGGGGCGGCGCCGAAGCGGCGGTCGAGCTCGGCGTAGACGGCGTCGAAGGGGAGGCCCTGCGCTTGCCAGAGGACCAGGAGGTGGAAGAGCAGGTCGGCGGTTTCGCTGGCGAGCTCGGCGGGGTCGCCGTTCTTGGCGGCGATGATCGTTTCGGTGGCCTCTTCGCCCACCTTTTTGAGGATCTTGTCGGCGCCGGCGTCGAACAGGTACGTGGTGTACGAGTCCTGCGGGCGCTCCTCGTAGCGCCGCGCGACGATGTCCTGCACGCGCGCGAGCACCGGGCGCGGGTCGGGAGCGGGGGCGAGGTCCGGGCCGTCGGCGACGCGGTGGAAGCAGCTCCGCTCGCCCGTGTGGCAGGCGGGGCCGCTCTGGCGCACGCGGTAGAGGATGGCGTCGGCGTCGCAGTCGATACGGACGTCCACCACCTCCTGCGTGTTGCCGCTGGTTTCGCCCTTGATCCAAAGCGAGGCGCGCGAACGGCTCCAGTAGTGGGCGCGGCCGGTCTCGGCGGTCAGGCGCAGCGCATCGGCGTTGGCCCAGGCCAGCATCAGCACCTCGCCCGTCGCCGCGTCCTGGGCGATGACGGGCACCAGGCCCCGCTCGTCGAACTTCAGGCCCTCTGTCCAGATCATGCGTCGTGTGGCTGCGGGGATGGCACGTGGTTGCGGGCGGAATGATAACGGAGCACGGGAGCGTTCGGAATGCTGCCTCACGCGCTGGAGCGGGTCCCGGTTTGGGCCGGTGGTTGGAAGAAGCACGGGCGCCTGGTGCTGCTCCTGGACTTCGACGGCACGCTGGCTCCCATCGTGGAGCGCCCCGAGCTCGCCGCCATGCCCGCCACCACCCGCGCCGCGCTCGACCGGCTGATGGCGATGCCCGGCGTGATGGTCGCCGTCGTCAGCGGGCGCGGCCTGGCCGACGTGCGCGAGCGCGCGGCGATCCCCGGCATCGCATACGCCGGCAACCACGGGATGGAGATCGAGGGAGCCGGCCTGCACCGCATGCACCCCGAGGCCGTCGCCGCGCGCCCGGCCCTCGAAGCCGCGGCGCGCCGAATCGAGCCGGAGCTGGCGGGCATCCCCGGCGCCTTTCTCGAAGACAAGGGGATGACGCTGAGCATCCACTTCCGCCAATCCCCCGCCGACCTCCACGACGACGTGCGCGCCGCCGTCGAACGCGCGGCGGGCAAGGAGCTCCGGGTCACTTCCGGCAAGATGGTGCTGGAGGTGCGGCCGCGGGTGGAGTGGGATAAGGGGAAGGCGGTGATCTTTCTCCTGGACCAGATGCGCCCGCCGCCCGGCTCCCCCGTCCTCTACCTGGGCGACGACCGCACGGACGAGGACGCCTTCCGCGCCCTCGCCGGTCTGGGCGGCGCGCACGAGGGCGTGCTGATCGGCGATCCCGCCGCTGAAACGGCGGCGCGGTCATACCTGCGCGATCCGGCGGAAGTGGGAACGTTGTTCGTGGCGTTGGTGGGAGCGGCCTGAGCCGGACGCGGCCCAGGAAACCCAAACCCCCTCCCCCAGGCAGTTTTGGGGGAGGGGGATGCGTCGCGGAGCGACGCTGGGGGAGAGGGCTAAACCGGCTTCCGCCCCGTGATGATGCGCCAAGCGATGATGATCACAGCGATCACCAGGAGGATCCACGCGACGCTCTTGAGTGCGGCGAAGATTCCGCCGACGCCGAGCAGGGCCAGCACCAGCAGGATGATACCGATCAGGAGGATCAGGTCCATATTCGCCTCTTCGCAATGCGTTGGCTGAGATTACCGCGGCTGTCGCTAACCGTACAAGGCAACGGGCGTGCCAGGGTGCAAGTAGCGGCGTAATCATATGTTGTGATTCCTTTGGTTGCCGGCCCGTGGAGGCGCCCGTATCTTCCCCCGCCTTATGCCGAATACACGTATTTCGCACGTGCCGCCGGGGTCGCAGGACCTGCTCGCGGGGGACGTGCGCCGCCGCCGGCGCGTGCAGCGCAGCTGGTTCGCGCTGGCCGAGGAGGGCGGCTACCAGGAGGTCATCCCGCCGACCTTCGAGTACGAGGAGGTCTTCACGCGCAGCGCGGGGCCTGAGCTGGCCTCGCGCCTGATCCGCTTCGTGGACCGCGACGGGAGCCTTGTCGCCCTGCGCGCCGACTTCACCTCCGCGATCGCGCGGGTCGTCTCCACGCGCCTGGCGTCCGCGCCCCTGCCGCTGCGGCTGTGCTACGCGGGCAAGGTCTATCGCCAGCAGGCCGAGGGGATGGGGCGCCGCCGCGAAACCTTTCAGCTCGGCGCCGAGCTGATCGGCGACCCGTCGCCCGCGGCGGACGTGGAGGTGCTGCGGCTGGCGCTGCGCACGCTGTGGGCGCTCGACATCCGCGACTTCCAGGTGAACCTGGGCGACATCCGCTTCGTGCGCCCGCTGCTGGCCGGCCTTTCCCCCGATGCCGCCGATGCGCTGCGCACCGCCGTAGACCGCAAGGACCGCGCGGCGCTTGCGGCCGGCGCCCGGGAGATCGGGGCGCCGGCGGCCGTCGCGAGAGCCCTGATCGAACTGCCGGAGCTTATCGGGCGGAGCGACGTCCTGCTGCGCGCTCGCTCGCTGGCCAGCGGCCCGGATGCCGAGGCCGCCATCGAACGCCTGCGCGCCGTCGATGCGCTGCTGACCGACGAGGAGCGCGAGCACGTCGTCTACGATCTGGGCGAGATCCGCGGGCTGGGCTACTACACGGGGATCCAATTCGAGGTGTTCGTTGCGGGCGTGGGGCGCGCGATCGGGTTCGGGGGGCGTTACGATGGGCTCCTCGCCCTCTACGGCGCCGACCGTCCCGCTGTCGGGTTCGCGCTGGAGACGGACGAGCTGGCGGACCTGCTGGTGGAGGAAGGATGAGGCCGCTGCGCATCGCCCTCCCCAAGGGGCGGATGATGGACGAGGCGCTGACGCTGTTCGACGTGATCGGCGCATCGGTGGACGAGTCGGTGCGCGCGTCGCGGCGGCTGATCCTGCCCTCGGCGGACGGGCGCTTCGAGTTCCTCCCCGTGAAGAGCGGCGACGTGCCGACGTACGTGGAATCCGGCGTGGCGGACGCGGGCGTGGTGGGGCTGGACGTGCTCGGCGAGAGCGATCCGGACGTGCTGCGGCCGCTGGATCTGCGCTTCGGCGGATGCGGGCTCGCCGTGGCGGGACCCGCCGATGCCGCGTACCCTGACCTCGCGCACGGGCGCACGCCGCGCGTGGCAACCAAGTACGTGGAGAGCGCGCACCGCTTCTTCGCCGGGCGCGGAATGCAGGTGGAGCTGATCCACATCTCCGGCTCGGTGGAGGTTGCGCCGCTGCTGGGCCTTTCGGACTGGATCGTGGACCTGGTGCAGACCGGGCGCACGCTGGCCGAGAACGGGCTGGTGGTGTTCGAGGAGATCAGCCGGTCCACGGCGCGGCTGATCGTCAACCGCGCGAGCCACAAGCTGCGCCTTGAAGAGCACCAGCGCCTGATCGCCGATCTGGCGGGCGCGCTGGAATCCACCGCCTGATTCGATGCCCGCGATCCGCACGCTCCACGTCCGCCCGCCGTTCGACGAGCTCCGCGCCCTCGCCGCCGCCGCGTCCACCGACGACCCGGCGCTCCGCGAGTCCGTGTCGGCCATCGTCCGCGACGTCGCCGCCCGTGGCGACGATGCGCTGCTCGAGTACACCGCCCGATTCGACCGGCTGGAGGTGGCCCACGCATCCGCGCTGCGCGTGGGCGCGGACGAGCTGGCCGCGGCGGCGGACGCCATCGAGCCGGAGCTGCTGGCCTCGCTTCGCGCCGCCGCATCCAACATCCGCGACTTCCACGAGAAGCAGCGCGAGCACGGCTTCCTCGATCTGCACGCGGATGGAAGCGTGCTGGGCCAGCGCGTGGCGCCGCTGCGGCGCGTAGGGATCTACGTTCCGGGCGGGCGCGCGGCGTATCCGTCGTCCGTGCTGATGAACGCCATCCCCGCCTCGGTGGCGGGCGTGGACGAGATCGCGATGGTCTCCCCCGCGCCCGGCGGCGAGATGCTCCCCGTGGTCCTTGCGGCGGCGCACGTGGCGGGAGTGACGGAGGTGCTGCGGATCGGCGGTGCGCAGGCGGTGGCGGCCATGGCCTACGGCACCGAGTCGGTGCCCGCCGTCGACGTGATCGTGGGGCCCGGCAACGTCTACGTGGCGGTGGCCAAGCGCGAGGTCGCCGGTGCCGGCATCGTCG